>JBIIDY010000063.1:0-9083 GCA_044238065.1 Limisphaerales bacterium
TGACTTTTAACCTCAAATCGTTGCTATAGCGAGACATATTTAAACTGTAGAAAATATTTTACTTTTTGTAAAGGTTTAATAGGGATTAGCTATAAAAGGCAAAATAAAAATGATATTTCGGCAGTGGAAAGGCTTTTTATGCAGTACACAGCTAACCCTGATTATAATCTTATTTATGCCGCTTTTGGCATTTTGTTTGACGATATTACTATCAAATTTGACTTAGGTGATACTCTAATTTTTTCTCCACAGTTTTTGCCAATTTATGTAAATCCTAGAAATGATAAAATTCAGGCATATTATAAACACGAACCAATTTTAAGAACAAGAAAAGAATTTTTAGAAATTCTACAACAAAGTTCCAAAAACATTATTTTACAAGCTAAAAATAAGAAATAATATGCTTCAAAATCAAATTTTTAATGAAGATTGCTTGCTTGGAATGTCCAAGATTCCAGATAATTCTGTGGATTTGATTTGCACTGACCCACCTTATAGTCTTGGCAAAGATTACGGCAATAATTCCGATAAACAAAGCCCAGAAGAATATCTCAAATGGACTTATAAATGGCTTGATTTGGCTATTTCTAAACTTAAACCAAATGGTAGTTTGTATATTTTTTTGAGTTGGCAATTTAGTCCAGAAATTTTTGTTTATCTTAAAAGTAAAATGACGATGGTGAATGAAATTATTTGGGATAGAAGAGTGCCGAGTATGGGTGGTTCTACCCGAAAATATAGCTCTGTCCATGATAATTTAGGGTTTTTTGTCAATTCCAAAGACTATTACTTTGACTTAGATTCAATTCGCATTCCTTACGATGAAGAAACCAAAAAAGCAAGGAGTAGAAAATTATTTGAGGGTGCAAAATGGCTAGAAATGGGCTACAACCCAAAAGATATTTGGTCAATCAGTCGTATTCATGCTCAAAACCCAGAAAGACAGAATCACCCAACTCAAAAACCTTTGGAAATTATTGAAAGAATTATAAAAGCAAGTTGTCCTGAAAATGGTTTAGTTTTTGATCCGTTTATGGGAAGTGGTACAACTGCAGTAGCTTGTTTAAATACTAATCGTCAATTTACAGGCTTTGAAATTAACAAAGAATACAATCAAATTTGTTTAAATAGAATTGAGAATATTAGCAAGACTAAAAAATCTGATTTGTTTAGTAATACGAAGAAATTAAGTAAGGCTATGTATCCAAAATTTGAAATTATAACCGAAACTATTTTTTAACCCAAATGACGGCTGGAAAACCGATACAGAATTTCAAAATGATTGTTTAGCTTTTACTCTTTTCCACGGACAAAATAGGATTATGTCATACCCCCCAGCCCCCTTGAAAGGGGGAGAAAAATGCAAAGGTGCCAATCACTGGATACCATTTACCGAAAACGAAGTCAACGCGCCAGAAAGATTTGAAAGCCATTTTATGACGAATTTTATTGGCGGGAGATTGGTCGTATGGGAAACGCCCACGTTTCCATCAAATACCACGTTTCCAAATGTAGAAGAACCCTTGCGGTTCCAAGAAAACAACGATGGAATGGCAAGCATTCCGCTACACAACGAACTTTTCACCTCCACTCAAGAAATTTTTGTGCCAACCAAGCCCCTAGAATTTTCAGCAGAAAGCAAAGCCGTTTTTCAGGCTGGTAAGGAACTTTGGCGATATTATTTTGCTCAAAAAAACACCCCGCCACTTCGTGCCACCCCTCAAGAGGGGAATTTGGGAAATTCTAAAAACCCTTCACTTTACGATATCAAAGCCTATTTTCAGGGAGTGGACGACAGCGGACGAATGAACAACAAAAACAAGGACGAAAAATACAACCTTTTAATCACCAATTTACGAGAAAGTTTGGAGGTGCTGGCGACA
This sequence comes from Limisphaerales bacterium, assembly GCA_044238065.1. Taxonomy (GTDB): domain Bacteria; phylum Patescibacteriota; class JACMRA01; order JACMRA01; family JACMRA01; genus JBIIDY01. The sequence goes on from JBIIDY010000063.1 coordinate 1,884, forward strand.
AAAATTCAGCCGAAAGTTTATGAATTTGGGTTTTTACGAGGGTGAAAATAAATTTGACAATCCAAAAAAGATGAGTTTTACTTATGAGGTCTGGCATTTTTTCTGCAGAAATAATCCAAACTAAAATTAAGTTGCAAAGTTGAACCAAGACAAAATAAACCAAAACAAAACAAAAACTTTTGACAATAAATTAAAAAATCTTTGTATTTAGCTTAATAAATTTTTCAAAAACTTCTCAATCATTTCTAGTTATTTTCAAAGTATTTTTGTAATAATTTTTGATAAAATATTGTTTTTGCTTAAATTGCTTGAATTTTTTATTTGAGTTAAATAATTACCAAATTTAATAATCAAAACAAAGTTAACAACTGACTTTAAAACGGTTTTTTTTTAAATTAAAATTTATCCCGAATTAAAAATTTTGGCTTGGTATTATTTTACATAATTTTATCTAAAGTTATTTCAATTAAATTCAAAGTAACTTGAAAGAACGGAAATTTTGTGAAATTTTTTATTGACATTTCTTCAAAATAATTTTTCAACTACAATAAACGTAATTCAAGTCAAGATATTTTACAGGCAACTTTTATTAGCAACATTTCCCTATTTTTTTATAAACAAAACCACAATTTTTTCAAATATAAACAAAAAAGGTTTTTCAAATTTTTCATATTGACTTTTTATCAAAATTTACCTAGGTTAAAATAAGTGAAAATAGCTGATATTTTGTGATAAATTATGGTAATTTTGATTTCAAGTTTAATGAAATTTTGAAAACCGAACTTATTTTAAAAACTAAAAAACTAAAAATATGAAAACTTCCACAGCTCAATTCGATTTTTGCGAGCCAATCAAAAAAACTACCAGCTTTATACATTTTAATCAGGGATTCACGGATACTTTGGAAAGTGAAAAAAGTGAAAAACCTAAATATAAATCAAGCGGTCGCCGTCTTAATTTAGTAGTTATTTGTTTTTTATTGGCCAGTTTAATTGGTATTAGTTATTTTAGCTACACACAATGGAAAGAAAAAGAATTTTTAATTGCTCAAAATCAACAAGCTCAGGTCGCTGGTGCACAGGATGAAAAAGTCAAAAACATCGTTCCTGGGGAAAATTTTAGTTTGGTAATGGATCTAAAAACACCTGAAGGTTTCGCTATGACCAAAAAAGTGGTTGATTCTAATTTTTTTGAAAATAAAAAAGGCGTGCTGAGTAGTAGCTTTATCGCCCGCAAAGTCAAAGATGAAAAAGAGCTGGTTAGCGGAATTCAAGTTTTAAGCAGTGAGTATGATTTCAAGCTGGATCAGGCTGGATTTGCTAATTTTGTCAAAGAAAAGCTAGGTGAAGACTGGACAATTTTGGCAGATGACATCAATTTGCCGGGTCAAGTCATCGTCTCTAAAATATCCAAAAAAGATAAAACTCAAACTTATTTTACTACTGTCACCAAAAATTATTACTACATAATTCAGGTTTTGAACGATACAAAAGGCATTTCAGAATTTAACGAAATTAGTCAATTTAGTGACCAACTTTTGCTCAATTTACACCTTAACTAGAAAAAATCTCAAAAATAAAAGTCCTAAAATTAGCCAAAAAAACACAGAGCAGAAAACTCAAAAAAATCAACTTTTAAATTCAAACAAAAAACCAATCTTTGAGAAAGTAAAATTACTAGTAAGTATCATCAGAAAATTTCTGCCAATATTTCCGTCAATGGCGAAAATGTAAATTCAACAAGATTCCAAGTCTTTGATTATTTAAAAAACCAAAATTTCAATATATCCTTGTCATTTTTCTTGTCAATATTTTATTTTATCAGTCTATTTCGGATTGGATTGAATGGATTTATTTACCAATTTACCTAAATATAAAAAAAAATCTCACTTCAAAATTTTTAAAAAAACAAATTAAATTATTTAAACTTTCACCATTTTTGTCAGGATTTACCTGCTTTATAATCCAAATGTCCAAAAAACCACCCCACAAACAGAAACAAAAAAAGCCTGATTCTAAAAGTAGTTTTAATTTTTTTGACAATCCAAATAATTTGACTGCCAGTTTGGATCTACATCACGGGCCAAGAACTTTGGAAGAGGTTGGTTACTTGGTGGACAGATTTTTGGTTAATCAGAGGTTAATGAATCTTAATTTGATAAAGAAAAATGGTTCCATAAAGCTTGGTATTATTGTTGGTCTTGGTAATAATTCTCAGCGAAAAATCAACGGCAAAAATCCTTTGCGGCATTATGTTGAAATGTATTTGTCGCAAACTGATATTGTCTGGCGAAATGGCTGGCAAAAATTCTCTGATCAGGGTGATTTGAGTCTTATTGTCGTTGAGCTGGAATAGCCAAGATCATTTTAAACTATGAATTAAAATCATGAAAACTGGATTTTTTTAATTTATACTCAAACTAACATCAAAATGCACAAGTCTATTAAATCCACTACATTCACGCCTTGTAATTATTAGCATATTTTATTGCTTTAAGTTGGCAAGTTGGTAAGAATGAGTATAAACAGCTAGGTGTCATCACGAATGAAATGAAGTGATCTTGTGGTAAAAGCTAGAAAGCTAGCTGCGAAATATTAAAAGATTGCTTCGTGCCTCGCAATGACCTGAAAATTGTGATTTAACCAGTGCAAGTTAATGCGGTTTTGGGTATAAAAATAAATCTTGGAAGTCTAAATTTTTACAACAATCTTTTCTGTAATCTTTTCTTGGCTTTAGTTTTTTAAATTAAAAGTCTTTTTCAAGTTTTAAAAAATTTTTATTTAGTCCAAGGAAATTTGAACGTTGATTTTATTTTCTTTTGTTGGATCTCCACCAATTTTGATAAAAGTATCACGATTAACAACCAAAACAGTATCACTGCTCAAAACCCTAGCGTCGCCGACTACAAGATAAACATCTTTGCTTTCATAGCTAACTTTGATGCTGCTACCAAGTGGGAATTTATCTGTGGCTATCGCAGAGCGGGCATTCTCATCCCAAATAACCCTACCGGATAAAACTTTAGCTTCACTTTTTTCCAAGGTCTGGACTTCTTGTGCACCACTACCAATTTGTCCAATTTTAGCTATTTTTGAGACTTCTTTTTCTGGTTCAAAAAGCTTGGTAATATCAAAATCACCACTTTCGGCTTGACTAGTTTGACTTGGAGAACTCTCCGCTATTTGACCTGTTGGAATAATAGCAGCGTTTTCAACATTCTCACTAACTCCCAAAACAGTTGCATTTTGCCTTGAAGGGCTAACTAAAACAGCTGGAATTATCAGTAAAGCTAATAAAAATAAACTAAAAATTTTGGTGCGAAAAACTTTTTGACCATTAGCTTGGTTAGTAATTTTGGATTCCAGGCTTTTTGAGTTTTCTGGATTTGTATTTTTGTGTGTAGTTTCAGTCATAGCAAAAATTGTAAATAAGTTAAATTAAAGCTAAATTGAGCAGGTATTCTAAAAATTCAAACTGATTTTAGAAAATCGATTTGGAAAACCTCTGTTCTTTGTTGTTATTTATTTTTAAGTATAATTGGATTTTTTTTTCTTGTCAAAAGTTTTATTTCCACGAGTCTTAAAATAACATTTAAATCAGTAAAATTATTGATAATTCCCATAAAAATTTTTAGCTAAACAATGTATTAAATTTTAAAAAACTCAGACTAAAGTTCGGAAAAGTCAATTTAATAAAACCAAAACCACTTTTACATAAAAACTGACAATAAAAAAGCTAAACTGGTAAAAAGGATTTGGAATTTTAGCACGTTGATATTTTTTTGATTATTTTGATGTAATTGACTAATCAATGGCGACGCGGTGGTCGCCGCTACAACGTGGATTCTTCACATTTTTACTTTATTTTAAAAATTTTTCCCAAACAATTCTCTAAAAAACTCTCTTAGTTTGCCAGTACCACTCTGGAATTTTGATGTAGAGATCGCTCCCAAAATTATAAATCCCCAAATGATCAAAGCTAATTCCTTTAATTCGGTTGGAGTAATTGATTTCTTGAAGCCCCCGTCCCAAATTAAACATCACATATTCCTTGCCGAAAAAATCAGTTAAAACTTTCAGACTCCCAACATCACCAAAATTAGACTGAGAATATTTGGTTAAATTTTCTTCAAAGTTGTAGTCTTTCACTCTTTCATTCAAAGTAGTCTGTAATAAGTCTTTTCCTTTCAAGCCAAAAAGTGGGTAAGGATCACTTCCTGTCAGGTTTGGCAAAAAACTCAAATTAAAATTCTTTTCTGAACTTTCCAGTAGTGTTTTAACTTGGCTTGACTCGTTGATGATATTCAGCGGAAGCCCTATAGATTGGAAAAAGTCCTTTAATTCAAGCAAAATTCCATTTTGACTATCCAACGTAGTCACCATAGTTAGTTGAAACGGCTTACCAAAAATCAAAACTTGCTTATTTTCTCCAAAAGTATAAATTTTGAGTTTATCACTACTTAAGGCTTCTTTGAGGTTATTTTCAATTTCTTCTTGAGTGTCTGGGCAGTCTGGGGTCGCACCAACTCCCAGTTGAACAGGTATAATTTTACGATCTTTGGGTAACTTTTCCAAAAACTCATCAGTGTGTTGCCAATTGTAAAGACTACAAATGAGGTAACGGCGAAGGTTTTGATTGATAAAATAGCCATCACTGCTCTTTTTTAGGTTGAGAAAAATACTGTAATAGATATTTGTTGGGATAATTTTTTGGCTAAAGCCAGTTACTTCTGGTGAATTATCCTGGTTTGCGACTTGTAATTTATTAAGTACATCCACAGATTTGACACTACTGCCAGGTAAAAATCGAGTAAAAAGATCCAAATTTTCATTTTTTACAGCGTTTTCTAGGCTTTTAGAATTGCCAATTTCCTCCACGGTTTCATAGTTTTGAAATATAATTTTATCTAAGTTAGTTTTGCGAAAATTAGCATTATCATTCCTAGTAAAAATCAGCTTATCAAAGCGACCGTTTGCCAAAAAAGTTGGGTTGGGTTTGGTTTGGGAATTGTCTGTATAATTTGGTAAAATCTTCATTGGCCCGCTAGTAACCATCGCACTCATCGCCCTTCCCTGTTGAATTTGTTCATTTTTAAGAGTGTTAAAATATTTTTCAGAAATTGGGGAAAAATTGGCGTTAAAAATCATCTGTGGATTACTGTTATTGGTTCGCAGCTCAAATTCATACTCACTGTTGCCAATGGCTACGATTTCCACACCTTCCATACTTTGCCTAAACTGGCTATTTCCAGTTGATTCTTTCAACCTCTCAAAGGTGTAGCGAATATCTTTGACAGTCAAATTAGACCCATCTGACCATTTTAAATCTGGACGAAGCGTAAAACGCAAAATTTTGTAACGGTCTATAGGAGCGGGTTTTTCCATGTCTTGCCAAGTTGGTTTTTTGGCGAGCAAAACTGGCTCAATTTCTATGTCTTTACTTTTAATAAAATCTGGTAATTTGACACGATAAAGTGGCTCATAAAGCAAATCAATCGCCTTACTTTCCAGATCACTGCTAATTTCCAAAACTGGGTTTAGATGGCTCAAACTATTTTGCAAAAAACCTTCATAAAAAGTTCCTCCATTATCCGCCACTTCTCGCGTTGCTACCACCCAAACTCCCAGGCTAAACAGATAAAAACTTCCCAAAAATCCAACCAAAAATATAACCAAAGAGAATTTCAAAAACTTGTCTGCACCAAAAAAAGCCAGTAAAATATTCTTGGAAGGCTTGAAAACTTGCCAACGAATCGGCCATAAATACTCCAAAAAATTTGGGTCAAAGAATCGCTTTAGAATAGCAAAAGGTTTTTTTATTTTGATTGAATTGCTAAAATTTTTCATACACTCTTTTTTGTTAAAATTGTCAATCTAATCCTTGTTAAAAAATGCTTTTAAGTTTTAAGAGTTTTTGTATAATTTTTGAGAATTTGTCAAACAACTAACAGGCAAATTTTGGTTTAAAAAATAAATTCTACATATTTTAGTAAAAAAACAACAAGCATGTTGGAAAAAAAGATTTATTGGTGTATATTTTTTGTGATAAAAAAGTTATAAATATAGTATTTGTGCTAAAAGTATTTGTGCTAAAATTTCTTTGTTTTTAAAATTTGAAAAAGGCGAAGAGCGGAAAGCAAAAGGAAAAAGAATGATAAAAATAAGCTAAAATGAGTCCAAATTGTCCAGTGATTTGCCATTTTATCCAAGATATGAAGTGGTATTAAAATTAAAACCAAAAAGGTGAAATTGTGAAGTTTTTTCCAGTTTTTCCTGAGTTTTCGGACGCTAAAATCGTTGCTGGTAATTGTCAAAACGGTTAAAATCAAGCTCATCGCAATGCCGTAAATATAGGTTTTCAAAACCGACAAGGAAAAAAAATTCAAATTCCTTTCCCAAACTATCAAAGAGCCGTGAATCAAAGCCCAAACAAAAGCTAAAACTCCCAGTTCCCGTCGACATTTTAACAAAAACTTCGCCCAAGAAAGCCTCATCCAAGCTGGGTAAAGAGTCCTAATCAAACCCGGTATAATGGTTATAAAGTAGGTTATCGCTGCCAAAAATCCAAAAAAATTCGCCCAAAGCATAAAAAACTAAAATGTGTAAATTGTAATTTTACAAAAATAATAGTTTGAATTTATGTCAAATTAAATCTTGGGAAACTACTTTAATTGGATGGTGATCAGTTGGTATGGTTGTTGCTTCCATGACTTTAATACTACAACTTTCACGGGGAATATTTTCACCAATAATAGCTGCATCTACAATCATACGTCCATCTATAAAACTTAAGTTATTTTTTAAAAATTCTGTGGGTAAATGATCTCTCGCACTTGCAGTATTATCTATTGGTAGCAATAAATTCTGTGCGGGAAAATTGTCTTGTAATTCCTTAGTCGTGTCAAAATTTCCACCTAAAAATAAAAGTGGTAATTTAGAAAAAAGATCATGTAAAATATAATATTTCTCATCATTAGTATTGCTTTCAAGATTGAATAATCCAAAAAGTCTGTCAATTGAAATCATTGGTGTTTTTAGTAAAAGTTGAACTAGAAAGTTGTATTTTGTGATATTGTTATTATTAGACCTCTTGCGTTAAACATTTTTTAGGTTACAAATTCCACAAATTAAATTAAATCTTTTAGCTATTTTATTCAGTCTATATCTACAAATTCCGCTAATAATTCTGAAATTTTTAACC
>JBIIDY010000064.1:0-9015 GCA_044238065.1 Limisphaerales bacterium
TTTATCTTGGAAAATACAATGCAAATGAAACTTTTTTGGTTTTTCTCGGTGGACTTTTTTGGTGCATGATTCTCTACTTTTTAGCAAAACTGGTTTTCCAAATTGGCTTGAAACGGAATGAAAGTGTTGGGTTGTAGCTTGCCATTCCAAAAAATTCTAACAAAATGGAGTAAAAATGGAACTGTAAAAGTTCCTCTACGAAAAAATTCAAAAATTAAACCTTGAAAATTAAAAATTCTAAATAAACCTCCAACATTTGACAATTTCCAATAAATAACTTTACAACTCTTTATAACCTATTATTAAAAAAAATTAAATATATGTCTTTACTCGCAATCAAAAAATTATCTAAAGCCTTCGTTGTACAAAAGCGAACAGGTTTTTTTAGTCGTGAAAAAAAAGAAGTCAACGCTTTGATAGATTTTAGCTTAGAAATTGACAGGCCGATGATTTATGGTTTGGTCGGGCCAAACGGTGCTGGAAAAACTACTTTTATCAAACATTGTCTGGGCCTCGTAGAAAAAACTACTGGAGAAATTGAAGTTTTGGGCTTTTATCCTTACGATCGCAAACCTGATTTCCTTCGCCAAGTGGGGCTTGTCAGCGGGCAAAAACAAAACCTTGATTCCCATTTGTCAGCTATGGAATCGCTTAGACTCAGCGGTTATCTTTACGATATGAAAGGTGAGAAAATTGAGGAAAGAATCAACTATTTGGTAGATTTATTTGAAATTAGAGAAAAAATTGACACTCCAGTTCGCCAGCTTTCACTTGGGCAAAGGATGAAATTTGAAATTATTTCTAGCGTCCTTCACGAGCCAAAATTCTTGTTTATGGACGAGCCAACTTTGGGACTGGACTTTGATGCTCAAAACATTATGCGGGAATTATTGCTAAAACTTCACAAAGAAGACGGTTTGACAATTCTTTTGACCAGTCATTATATGCCAGACATTACCTTGCTTTGCGAAAGAGTGGCGGTGATTGACAAAGGACAAAAGATGTTTGACGGCACTTTGGAAGAATTAACCAGCTCCGAACAAAAAGATGGTTATCTCAAAACTTTGGTAGAAGAGCTAAACAAAGAGCAACAATTCGGCTAGTTTCCTTGATTATTTCGTTATTTTATGACTTCAAAACCCTACCAGCCAACCCTCATGGAAAAATTATTGGGGAAAAATTACAAATGGTATTTTTTTATTAAATATAATATCGTAGTTGCTCAAGCGGGATTTTATGCCACTTTAATAGCTCAAATTTCTAATTTTATTAATTCTTTTGTCGTTGTTTATATTTGGGCTGGCACAACCGCTTCAGTGGAAATTGTTACTTATTTACTTTTGGGACAACTTTATCGTAGTTTGGTGCAAACTTTTTGGAATGAGCGAATTGGCTCTGACATAGTTTTGGGCAAAATTACTAATCTACTTTTAACTCCACTAGGTTATCTTCAGTATCATTTTTGTGCTAATTTGGGTCAGCGACTTTTTAGAAATTTTAGCTTAATCATAACCAACATTTTTGTCATTTTATTCTTTTTAAATCTTGTAAAATTCAATTTTGATAAAAACTTAATTTATTTATGTTTCCTCATACCGATAAGTTTTAGTTTAAATTATTTTTTGAATATGGTGGTTGGCTTTTTGGCTTTTTTCCTACGAGATAGGCGAGATTATACCAGCACGAGTAATTCAATAATGACTGTTTTAGGACTATTGAGCGGTTCTGTTATTCCTTTGGATAAGCTACCTTATAATTTAGTTAATTTGGCTCAATTTTTACCAACTTCTTGGCTACTTCACCACCCGATGCAGATTTATCTTGGGAAATACTCATCACTTGAGACTTTTTATGTTTTTCTCGGTGGAATTGCTTGGTGTATTATTCTCTATTTCCTAGCTAAATTGGTGTTCAAAATGGGCTTGAAAAAGAATGAAAGCGTGGAGCTTTAAATTTTTATTTAAATACAAAACTAAAAAAATTGACAAAAAGTAAAAATACAATTAGTATATTTTATATGACTTATCAACTAAAACTTTCATCGCAAAATCAAATTACTTTACCAATGGAATTATTGGAACAATTACAAGCCAAATCTGGGCAATTTATTGAAATAGTTAAGTCTGGTAATCAATTTATCATCCAAACTTTTCGTGATACTTTGGAAGAATTAGATTTATTAACCAAGGATTTGCAAGTCAAAACTAAAGAATTACAAAAAACTGGTAATTTTGATTTGGACAAAATCGTAGAAATTTCCACCGCAGAATTTTACCAAAAAAAAGTATGAAAACTACATATTTATTAGACACAAATGTCTTTTTACGATTGATTTTGAAAGATAATTTGGAGCAATATAAACAGATTATAGGTTTGTTGGAGCAGTCGGAATTTAGCAAAATAAATTTAGTCTGTCCGTTGATTTCTCTGTTTGAAATTACTTTTGTATTATCTGGCAAAACTTATCAAAGACCGAAAAATGAAATCGCAACCATTTTAAAAACTCTTTTAAAACTTAGAATTATCAAATTTGAAAGTGAAGAAATTTTTGCTTTAGCTTTAGATATTTTTTTAGAAAATTCAATTTCCATCGTTGACAGTTTTTTATTATCTAGCTCACAAATTCAAAAATACGAATTTTACTCATTTGACCAAAAAGCTCTGAAAATCTCCAAAACTTTGAAAAATCAATAATCTTAAATTTTATGACGGCAATATTTAAACCCACTTTTCTCCAGAAACTTCTCGGGAGGAATTATAAGTGGTGGTTAGCACGAATAACTTGGTTTTTAGTTATTTTATTAAGTTTATATTTTTACAAATTAACGAATAAAGCCACAGAAAATATTCACATTCTTAAATTTAGTTTTGATGACCTGATTCCTTTTGCACCAATTTTTGTTATTCCGTATCTTTTATATTTACCATTTATATGTTTTTGCCTAATTAAAGCCATTTTTAAATTAAATGAGAGAAGTAAGATTTTTTTAATTTTATTTTTAGTTTCTCAAATTTTTGCTAATTTTATTTATTTAACATTTCAAACAGAGGTTCAAAGACCGTTGATAAATTCAGGTTTTTTTGAAAATTTAGTTCAAACTTTAGTTTATCAAAATGATAATCCGTATAATGCTTTTCCAAGTCTGCATGTAATTGACAGTCTTTTGTGTGGTTGGTATCTGAAAGAAAGTAAAAACTACTTTTTTGTGTATTTATTTGTTTTTTTGGTAATAATTTCTACAGTTTTGATTAAACAACATTATTTAATTGATATTTTTGGCGGTTTGACTTGGTGTATTATTCTCTATTTCCTAGCTAAATTGGTGTTCAAAATGGGCTTGAAAAAGAATGAAGCGGTAGGGCTGTAGGGTTTGGAAAGTCGGAAAACTTGAAATATATTTCTAGCTTGACAAGTATAAAATAATACTTTACTTTTAAATTAGTAAAAATAAAATTATGTCTTTACAAAAATCTAAAACTGTCAAACTTTCTAGTAAAAATCAAATTACACTACCACCAGAATTATTGACTCAGATAGATATTAGTAAAGGTGATTATATCCAGCTAGTTTTGGATCCAGAAAATAAGACTATAATTATTAAAAATGTGCAAAATCCAATTGATAAACTAAGAGGTATTATGAAAAAATTTAATTACTCCACAAACGATTTTTTAAAAGAGAAAAAAACAGAAAATAAAACTAGAAATCTTAAACTTGGCTTATAAAAAATTCAATTATGACTAAAATATTATTAGATGCTTGCAGTTTATTAAGTTTTTTATTGGATGAAAAAGAAGCGAGTGAGATTGAAATTTGGTTCAAAAAAGCTAATCAAAATCAAGCTAAATTGTATATGAGTTTAATAAATTACGGTGAAGTTTGTATCAAAATAGATCAGTTTTTTACAGAAGAAAAAGCTAGTGAAATCAAAGACTTGATCAAAAATAATCTATCTATTCAAATTTTAAATCTTGATCTAAAAATTATTGAGCAGTCAGCTAGTATCAAGGCAAAAGGTGGTTTAGCCTTTCCTGATGCCATCGCTTTAGTAACAGCCAAACTCAACGATTTAACTTTGCTGACAAAAGATAAAGAATTTGAAAAATTTAGTAAAGAATATAGTATTTTATTTTTATGACCAAAAACACAATCTACCAGCCAACATTTTTAGAGAAAATTTTGGGACGGAATTATAAGTGGTGGTATTTAATGCTATTTTACCATAAGAGACAAACCACTCATACTTTTGATAATTTGATGTGGATTTTGAGTGCCAGTTTTAGACTTTTTGGCTCAATTTATTTATGGTTAATTTTTAGTCCCAACAATTCCAAAGAAATTTTCACTTACTTATTTTTCGGGAATTTATTTTTACAGTTGACCGCAAATTATACTGGTTTTGCTCTTGGTTACGATATTTTATCTGGTAAAATTGCCAATGTTTTATTATATCCACAGTCTTTGGTCAAGTATTATTTTTGTCGCAGTTTTGGTGGAACTTGGTATGCAAGCTCAATGTATTTTGCGATTTTTTTGTTAGTTTTTTTATTTTCTTGGAGATATTTAATTTTACCGGAATTTGGGAGCTTAATTTTGAGTTTTGTATTTTTAATTTTAGCTCTAATTATCAAATTTTTCATAGAATTCTTGATCGGTTGCCTGGCTTTTTGGGTTATCCAAATTCAAAATGCAGTCATGGCAACAGGTGAAGTTAGCAGCTTTCTTAGTGGTAATTTTATTCCTTTATATTTTTTACCTTTATATTTTCAGTTTTTACCTTTTTCTTATTTACTCCACCACCCGATGCAGATTTATCTTGGAAAATACTCACCAATGGAGATTTTGTATGTTTTTCTCGGCGGACTAGCCTGGTGTGTTTTTATCTACTTTCTGGCAAAACTGGTTTTCAAAATGGGCTTGAAAAAGAATGAAAGCGTGGGTTTGTAGTGTTAAAATTGATTAAAAATTTATTAGTATGACATTACCACAAAGTAGCAAACCCAATTTTCTCCAAAAACTTTTAGGCAGAAATTACAAATGGTGGTTAGCACGAATAACTTGGTTTTTAGTTATTTTACTAAGTTTATATTTTTACAAGCTAACCAATAAAGCCACGGAAAATATTCACACTCTCAAATTTAGTTTGGATGACCTGATTCCTTTCGTACCAATTTTTGTCATTCCGTATCTTTTATATTTACCATTCGTAGGTTTTTGTCTGATTAAAGCCATTTTTAAATTAAACAACAGAAGTCAAATATTTTTGATTTTATTTTTAGTTTCTCAAATTTTTGCTAATTTTATTTATTTAATATTCCAAACCGAAGTTCAAAGACCGTTGATAAATTCAGGTTTTTTTGAAAATTTAGTTCAAACTTTAGTTTATCAAAATGATAATCCGTATAATGCTTTTCCAAGTCTGCATGTAATTGACAGTCTTTTGTGTGGTTGGTATCTGAAAGAAAGTAAAAACTACTTTTTTGTGTATTTATTTGTTTTTTTGGTAATAATTTCTACAGTTTTGATTAAACAACATTATTTAATTGATATTTTTGGCGGTTTGACTTGGTGTATTATTCTCTATTTCCTAGCTAAATTGGTGTTCAAAATGGGCTTGAAAAAGAATGAAAGCGTGGGTTTGTAGTGGAATGCTTGCCGTTCCTGCCGTTCCAAAATTGAAAAATTGTAAAAAAGCTGTAGCAAAGAATTTACGTTTGACAAAATTAAAAACTCAATAGATAAGATAGATATGTTTTTTAACGGGATTTTTTAGCCCTTTGTGTGTCAAAATCCAAAATACATTGGAAATTCAGATATTATAATTATAAACCAAAAAATTTATCAACCAAATTTATCAATCATTTATGTCAGCTTGGATCTCTTTTGCCACCATCGCCCGCAAAGAAGTCGTTCGTTTTATGCGAATTTGGACGCAAACTTTATTGCCACCCGTTATTACTCAAAGTCTTTATTTTTTGATTTTTGGAGGGATTATCGGCTCTCAAATTCGTGAAATACCAATCACCGAAATAATTAACGATAGCGGACGCACTACTGTGCCTTATATGTCTTTTATTGTCCCTGGAATCGTGATGATGTCAGTAATTACCAGTAGTTTTAGCAACGTCGTTAGCTCATTTTTTGGTGCCAAATTTCAACGAAATATTGAAGAACTTTTAGTTTCACCAACGCCAAATTGGGCGATAATTCTAGGCTATTGTTCGGGTGGGGTTTTGCGTGGACTTTTGGTGGGTTTGATAGTTTTTTTGGTTTCTTTTTTCTTTGTTCGCCCGACGGTTTTTAATCCATTTTTACTTTTCAGTTTTGTATTTTTGACTGCCAGTACTTTTTCTTTGGGTGGTTTTTTGAACGGTATTTTTGCCAAAAAGTTTGACGATGTCAGTATTTTTCCCGTTTTTGTTTTGACCCCTTTGACTTATCTAGGTGGAATTTTTTATTCTGTCAATTCCCTACCACCGTTCTGGCAAGCCGTCTCCAAATTCAACCCAATTGTCTATATGATTGATGGGTTTCGCTACAGTTTCTACGGTTTTGCTGATGTCAATGTCTATTTAAGTCTTGGTTTTTTGACAATTTTAACAGGTGTTTTATACGCAATTTGTCATTTTCTAGTCGCTCGTGGCTATGGTCTGCGAACCTAAATCCATCTTCAAAATCAAAATTAACTAAATTCATTTTCCAAAAAATATGGACAAAAATCCCAGTAAAAACTACACATTTTGACAAAATTTTACGATGCCGCCCAAAATCCCAACTCCCAAAATAAGAGGTAAATACTGGAATAAAAAGCTCAAAAAACTTGCCAAAGCTAATTCTAAAAATCCCAAAGCAAACACCAAACTAACTGAAATAACTGAAAATGAAGCAAAAATCAATAAGAATTTAGCGTCAAATTTTTCAAATGCGTTTAATGATTTTGATAACGCTGCAAGCCAAACTCAAGACAACCAAATAATTGAAAAAGCTGATAAAAATAAGGAATTCACAAACGAAAAAGATATTCAAACGGAACAAAATAAACCAGAAATAATTTTACAAAATAAGGAAAAAATCCAGCAAAATAATCTTCAAAATCAAGACAAACTAAAACTTTATTTATCACGACTTCAAAAACTGAAAAATTCTCAAAAGCCTGAATATTTTGGTAAAATTGGTAGTTTTCTGCTAATTCTTCTGACTATTTTCTTGTGTTTTTCTATTGGCTTTTTTGGTATAGGAATCTGGCAAGGACTGCAAAATAAGCCTACAGTCACCAAAATTCAAAATGAAATTCAAATCAAAGCCCAAGTTGAAAATAAATCTCAAAACTCATCAAACTACAACTCAACATTTTCAATTCCTTCCTCCAAAAACAACTCTCCCAATGAAAATTTTTCAAGTTCACAAAACAGTTTGTCCAATAATTCTCAAATAAACTCCAAAATAAATTCTCAATCTAACTTGTCAAGTTCGCAAAATTCCAGCCAAGATATCAGCCAAAATTCCAGTGATTTTTCCAGTTCAAAAAGTCAAAATAGTGAGAAAAGCTCCAGCAGTCAACAAAACTCTCAAGATAATTCTTCCCAAAATACCTCTCAAAGTACAAGCTTAAATAATAATGGACAGATTTCCCGAATTGAAAAAATGAAAGCCAACGTAGAGCAAATTTTAGGTCAAAATAGAAATAATTTTACAGTTTATTTTAAAGATATGAAAACAGGTGAAAAGTTTGACATTGACGGGACAAAAGAGATGCCACCGGCTAGCATTTCCAAACTCCCTGCAGCAATCTTGACTTTGAAAGCTGCACAAAATGGTGAATTTTCTCTTAACGATGGCTTGGAATTACAAGAAGAGCTCAAATATATTCCCGAAGATCCGATGTCTAATTACAGATCTGGCGTCGCTTACCCGATTAGAGAGTACGTGCGAAACTTGATCACGGGCAGTGATAATACGGCGATGCGACATTTGGAGTATTTACACGGAGAAACTGTGGTTTATGGTCAAAAACTGGCAAAAATTGGGATCAAACTAACGAGGTGGCCGCATATTACGACCGCAGTTGATGTTGGTAACGTCTTTGAAGGAATCTACGAGCAAAGATGGCTAAATAAGGCTAATAACGATTACTTGTTTAGTTTGGTAATGAGCCATAATAAATGGAATAGCGACAGGCTGGTTTTGGCTATGAAAAAATTCCCTGAGGCCAAAGTTGCCAACAAAATTGGACAAGTTACGACAACTAACGGAATTACTTACCACGACGCTGGGATTATTTTTGGCCCAAAAACGGATTTTGTGATTGTGATTCTCAACGAAGACACGACAGCCGATATTGGAATTACCAAAATTGTCCAAATTAGCCAGTATTTATACGGTGAATTGAATAGGTAGCTATTAAAAAAAACTATCCATCAAAAAAAATCACAAAATACTTATTTTATACCCAAAACCAAACCAACTTGCACTGGGTAATTCATAATTTTCACATCATTGCGAGCTTATTTCCCTGTCATTGCGAGGCACTAAGCAATCTTCTGGGTTATTGCGAATGAGTGTATGGGTGCGGGAACAACCAGACCAAGTGCAGGAGCAAAGCGACTAGGTGAACATAGTGAACAGAGGCTAGCGAACAGACCCAAAGGAAACAGAGGCTAACGAAGCAATCTTTTAACACTTCATCTCATCTTTACTTGATTTTACCACCAGATCACTTCACTTCATTCGTGATGACACCCTGTAGTTTTGTTCTTTATTGGTTAAGTTAATTATGTTTCATTCGTGGCGACCCTGACATCATTCTTTTGGTTTTTTAAAATTTAAGCTGTTGATATTTACAAACTTTTTTTAAAATTGCCAAGCACAAGTTAATGCTGGGTTGGGTATATAGCCAATTCCTATTAGACCTTTACAAAAAATAAAATATTTTCTACAATTTTGGTATGTCCCACTACAGCAACGATTTGAGGTTAAAAGTCATTACTTTTTTCAAACAAAATAGCTCAAATAAA
>JBIIDY010000065.1:0-8761 GCA_044238065.1 Limisphaerales bacterium
CTTGCTCGTAACTAAAAGCAAGGTTAGTTTAGGTTTATTTTTTAACTCTTTATTTCCATTTCTTGGCTTAATATCAACACAAAGTTGAGTTTCAGTGGTTCGGGGTAAATAAAGTAAAAACTGTCTACATTTAACATAAAAAATCCCCCATCACTTCGTGTTGACCCAGTCGTTTCACTCCAGACAAGTTGCTTTGCCAACAAGTCCTTCAAAAAGGGGTTTTTAGCTACATTTTGACTTGAAATTTAACCATAATTTTCACATCCTCTTTTTTTTATTCGTTGCAAGTGGACTAATCCAAACTAGTTTGGCCAAATCCAAAATTCTGTCTCCAAAATGGTTTCTTGATATTGCCATTTGGTTTTAATTGAAGTGCGAAAATCTTGAGCTAGTGGAGATTTGGTGTCAATAATTATGAGTGGAGTTTTTTTATCAGCGAGTTCACAGGTGATTGTGCTGATTTGCTGGGGAAAAATGTGGTAATCCGCCACAAATTTATTAGCATTTAGCCTTTTTGATAAAATGTAAAGATCTGGTCGGTTTGCCAGAATGAAAATTTCCTGTTCATGGCTAGATTTGGACTGTATTAAAGGCGCCAAAACCTCTTGAGAAGTCAACATATTATAATCAAAATTAGTTCGCCAAAGTTTAAATTTTTCACCGTTTCCAAGTGTTTGCCAAAAGCCAAAGTAGTTTTGGAGATTAAGATACGTCCACGAGCCGTCAAAAGTTTGCCAAAAGTTAGAAGTGAGCAAAATTGTAGCTAAAATAACCACAAAAGAGTTTTGCCAGATTTTACTTTGAGTGACAAAATTAGCTGCCAAACTGTACACAAGAACAAAAACCGGTAAAGCTTGTAAAATGTAGTGAGGGTAGCCTCGTCCTGGTATCAAAACCCCAAAACAAACAACCAAAAACCACAAGCCAATCACAAAATAATTTCTAGAAATTCTAGCCGTCCAAAAAGCCCAAACTCCTAAAACAATTCCCAAAAAGCACATCAAAGCGTGAAAATATAGCCAAGACAAAAAAGGAACTTGGACCAAGTTAAACAAAGCTGGAATTTTGGAATTGACGACATATTGACTACTAAAACCCAGTAGAGCAAAATGTAAATCTGCCAAATGGTTGCGAAAAATTAGCAAAATCAAAATCCAAGGCAAAATTAAAACTGTCAAAATTGGCAAGAAAAAACGAAGAATTTTGGAAAAGGTCTCATGAGAAAAATGACCAAAAAAAACCTTCCAAGTGTTAAAAAAATCAAGCCACTTCAAACTTTCTTTCTGTAAAATATTATTTGATTGTGTTTTTGATAAATTTTTTATTTCATTATTTATTCCAATATTTTGTTTAATTTCAGTTTCAATTCCCGTCTTGTTTTTATTCCCAATTTCCTTAACCAAAATTACCAAAAAAATTAAAAGTAAAAGGCTAATTTCTACCAAAGCGTGAACTTTAATCAAAATTGCACAGCTCCAAAAAATGGCTCCCAAAATTAACTGCCAATCAAACCAATTCTCACTTTTTTCTGTTTTAATCCTTGTCTGTAAAGTACCATAAATCAACCAAAAACCTGTCAAAATAAGGGGTACAAAGATATTTTCTCCATTCAAAATTGTGCCTTCAAAATAAACCGTTGAAAGTAGAATGTAAATCAAAGTAAAAAACTGCCGAACTCTTCTGGAAAGGTTAAAAAAACTGGTAATTTGGAAAAAACTCACTGTTCCCAACACAGCCAAAAATAAATTAAAAATTCTCAAACTCCACAAACTTGTACCAAAAAAAAGGCTATTCAAACCGTAAATCAAATAAATTAAAGGTGGTTTATTGTCCCAAACATCCACATAAAGCATTTTGCCATTAACTATCCCTTGTCCAACAGCTCCATAAATGTTTTCGTCACCATACCACCAACCCTCAAAAAGCGATGGAATTCTCAAAAAAACTGTTAAAATTACAACCAAAAACCAGAAAAACGAATTACTTTTTAATACATTGCTAAATAAATTTGAAAATGATTTACAAAGAGGTTTCAAAAATTTTGATGTCATAAAAAATATAAAAATAATAAAAAACCTAAATTAAAAACAATTTAAACATCGTAAACCTCATCAATTCCCCTCTTGAATGTAAGCAAAGTGAATGCGAGAGAGAAACGAACGGAGCATGGGAGGAACGACCAGAGGGGTGGCAAGTGTAGCTTGACGGCGTGTTGTTTTTTAAAAAAAAGATAAACAATTCGTAAAACATTTAACCAATCTGTGTCATTAGTTTTTCCAAAATTTCAATATCATTTTGTATCTCATCTTTTTGCTTTTGTTTTTCCGCAAAACCCGCAAAATCTAGCGTGGAAAGTGGCCAAAGAGTGGAGCTAAACCAAGTATCCAAAATTTTACTTTCCTGAACCCACTCGCCGTCAATTTGTGGCTTTTGGACGCTAATTTGGAAACAATCTTGCACTTTAATTTGAATAGAATTACTTTCAACAGCAATTTCTTTCACGACTTTATTGGCTTCAAATTCTTCAAAAGTGTAAAATATACGATTTGGATTATGCTCTAAATTATACCAAATTGGCATTTTGTGTCCCCAGATGAGATCACGGCTGATACACCAGTTTTTGATTTCTTGAAAGTATTTCACCGCCCTTTCTCGGTATTCTATCGGTAAAAATTCTACTTCGTCGATACCTTCCAAGGCTAATTTTTGGAGTGTGGTTTTAGTTTTTTGTTCAGCAGCTAAATCTGAGTTTTTAGTTGTGTTTGTAATGTCACTTTCATTTGATTTTTTGGCTTTTTTATCGTTTTCAAAATTATCTGATTTTTGGGCTAAAATGTGAGAAATTCTATCCAAAACTTCGGGTGAATTAACTGGTTTATGGTCAAATTCTTTGTAATAATCAACAAAAAACTCTTGACTAATTAACGGTTCAACGACAGTTTTACTTCGCTCGCAAATGGTTACATTATGTTTATATTTCCAGTCAATGTCGGCTTCTGGGTACTGTTCTTTTAGGTACTGATATTGCTTTTCTATTGATAGTTTGGCGAACTCGGCGTCAGATAATTTTGGAGATGAAGTTGAAGAATTGAGCATATAAAAAATTAAAGCAAGTGAAAAATTGAATTATTTTGGTTACTTTCAGTAAAATTAACTGACTTGGTTACTTTTGATACTGATATATTTTCTGTATTTTTGTCAATTATTTCTCACTAATTTTGGTGAAATAATCAATAAAAAGTTAAAACTTGAAATCTTTGAAATTAAACTTGCTAAAATTTCACACTTAAGATAAAATCTAGGTTAGATTACAAATCACATCTAAATTAAGGCAAGATTATGTTTCTACCCGCTAAAATTGAAAATCCTAAAGAAATATCCAGTAAATATCCACATTTGGTTGGTTTTCATGAGACCTTGAGAGGAATTTTGGAAGAAAGGAGAAAACTAAAGATTGAAACCGAAGCTGTAAAACTGAAATATAACGAGCAAATTCAAAATCTTTTGACACAAATTCAAAAATTAGCCGACCAAGAAAAAGAAAATAATGACCAAATTGAAAAATATCTAGAATTTATTGATCAAATCAAACAAAAAGTTTTGGAAAAGGAGGGTATTGTTTGGGAGAAAATTTCATCGCTTTTGTTATTTTTGTCTAAAAATCGTGAATCAAATTTTGAACTAGAAAAAATGCTTCAAGAGGTTGATAATCTTGGTATAAAAAAATCAAAAATTATAGAAATACTTCAAGGTCTTGGACAGGAATTATCAAATTTACAAGAAGAATATCAACAAATCAAACAAAATCTCCATCAAAACTCTCGTCATAATGTAAGAAAACAAGTTCAAAAAGTTAGACAGAAAGAGTCGGACTTATTTCAAGCATATTTAGTAGATTTACCAGAAAGAGAGGTTAAAAGGGTTATTGCTGATTATAAAGAAAGTTATTGGGTAGTCTGTTTAGTTCACGGAATCCAACCAATACAGGAATTAAACTACAACTCGGTTTTACAAAAAGGCTTAGGAGATTTGGATTTGCTTAGAACGGCAATTATACTGGGACCAACTTTAGCCACGTCCACTTTTAGACGCGGTGATGAGGCTAATAACAGATTTACAGGAATATGTGGCGTGATTATCGGTGGTGGAACAGTAGAGCAGGCCTCTTCTGGAGATGGGGCGAGTAAGGCTTCTTGCAATGGTGAAAGAGTTTATCTTAGTAGACCAAATTTATTGATTGCTCCAGCGATTGCCGAAAGTATAAATAACAGGGATAAGAAAGAGTTTGGCAGTTATGGTTATGATGAGTTTAATGTCGCAAATCCTGGAATAGCAGGAATTTATATTGATTTTGATAGAATGTGGCAAATCGGCGGTGGGAACGAAATAAAAACTCAAGAACAGAGACAAGAAAAATTGAGGAAAATAAGAGAATTAGCAGATGAGTTTGAACTTCCTTTATTTTATATTCGCAATGGTGAGCTTTGGAATGAACAACAGGAGGTTGTAACGGATATTTCTGCGTATCCGATAATGCCGCCATTTTCAAGGGAGGAAAAGATAGACTATCTTAACCAAGCTGGCCATATGTTTTTATTAAATAATGAAAAAACAGATTTTAGATATAATTTAGCTAGATATTTTGAAGGTTTATTTTATGGTCTAACTTTAAAGTTTTTGCAAAATGAACATGGAAATTTAGAAAAAAAACTAGAAAAAATTTGGCAAAGTCAAAATCCTGATGAGCAAAAAGTGGCTGACAAACAAAGTTATAAAATTCTCAAAGAAATTCCAAATATTGGTAACTTGAAAATTTGTAGATATGACCACTTGGGTAAAACTTGTTACAGCATTGTAACCTGTATAGCAGGAGTTAATAATAGTCTAATATCACAAAATCCATACACGAAAAAATACCAAATTAGCCTTAATTATCTGACTTATATGAACTCTAAACAAAAAGATCAAATTGAATTTTTAGGTGATAGCTACTTTATTATGGGTATGTCTCAGCACTTTTCCAACAAGTTTTACGAGAAAATTTCTTCAAAAATCAGAGAAAAAATACTTCAAAGCGTTGAAAAAGCCTCTGAAAGTAATTTTAAAGTTACGATGACCGCCGAAGAATTATACCCGAAATTATTTATGGTTTAGGAAAAATAATCAACAATTTTTGACAAGAGTAAAAAACCAAATTATAATACGATTCAATCAATTTGAAATTGCAAAAAAATTAAGTTTTGAAAATTGCTAGTTAATTGAAAATTAAATGGAACTAATTTATTTATGTCTGTTTTTTCTAATTCTTCAAAGTTTTACCTTTAAAAATTTAACTTTGCTTTTTGAAATATGTCTATAATAGCTCAAAAAAGTAGCTAACCAAAAAATAATTAAGGTTAATAAAAAAAATCACTCTTTTTGGTTTTCCAAAAGCTTTGAAATGAAATCTTTTCCTTACAAAAATTTAAAAAACTTAAATAAAAATAAAAATATGCAAAAAAAACCTACGACACGGCTAGTAATTTTAAGCTATGGACTTTTGGTTTTTAACTTAGTTTTGGCTATTTTTGCAGGTTTTAGTCTATGGCAAAAAAATACCGAAGTGGTCAACCTAGAAAAAAAATCTCAAAGTCAGGTTTTGGGGGCGATCAGTGTGCCAGTTTTTGATCCAAACTTTATTATGAGCGATCAAACTTTTTCGTCTACGCGAGCTTTTGGGAATGTTCAAGATATTCAGAATTATCTGGAAAGGGCTAACTCTCCTCTAAAAAATTATCGTGACCAGGGACAAACTGCCAGTTATTGGATTTTTGCGGCAGCTCGTGGGCAAACTAGCAGTAAATCAGGAGTTGTTCCCCAGTTGAACCCCGGTCTAATTTTGGCTTATTTGGAGAAGGAGCAGGGTTTAATTTCTTCGCAAGGCTATGATGTCTATAAAGATCCTGAAAATAAAATCAAAACTGCCATGGGTTATGGTTGTCCAGACGATGCTAACTGTGACACTAAATACTATGGTTTTGCTAATCAGGTCAATTGGGGTGCTTATCAATTACAGTTTAATTACAACATTATCCAGAAAAATAGCCCTTTGGCTTATCCATATGTAATGGCGAGCACGATCACCACCTTGGATGAGTATAATGTTTTTTTGACCAACATTGCCACCGCTGCCAACTACCGCTATACACCGCACACTTATTGGGGTAATTACAACCTTTGGCGACTGATGGTAGCTAATGGCTGGGGGGTGAGCGATCGGACTTATACTTTTGCTGAGCTGGATGCGGCAAATCTGGAAAACAAAGACAAAATTATTGAAAATCTAAAAAATATCGCAAACCTGCCCAAAATTAGTGAAGAAGAGGGTAGAAAGCTGGTTCGTAAAGAATTTTACTTGGGGCAAAGTAGTAAAGAAATAGAAAATTTACAGATTTACCTGCGGCAAAAAACTTACTATATGACTCGTGAAATTACTGGCATGTTTGGAGCGGTAACTGACAAAGCTCTCCGTAATTACAGACAAGAAAATGGCATAATTATCAAAGAATTTACTAAAAATGATAAAAAAACTTGTTTGAATTTAATTGCCAAAAATTTCCAACTTGGGCAAGATAGTGAGGAAATTAAAGCCCTGCAAAGATGTTTGGACGAGATAGATTATTTTGAATGGCCTATCATTACCGGCACTTTTGGTCCAGTGACTAGCCGTGGACAACTAGCGGCACGCAAGGCTTTTGGGCAAGGTGAAATAGTCGCAACTCCAACAAACTCTCAACAAAATTCTCAAAGTAGTCAAAACACCCAAAATACAGATTGTAACTCACTCAAAAATCAACAGTGGATTGATGGACAAACTAGTAATGAAGTTGTGAAATTACAAGAATGTATGAGAGCTGCTGGCACTTTCACGTGGCCAAGTAGTACAGGCTTTTTTGGACCAATTACCAGAACTGCTTTTGACAAATGGGTAGGTAAATCTTCCAATAACTCTTCTAATAACTGCGACACTTTCAAAAACCAAAAATGGACACAAGGCGAAACCAGTCAAAGAGTTCGTGATTTACAACAATGTATGAGAACTGCTGGAGCTTTTAATTGGGCTGGCGGCAACACAGGCTTTTTTGGCCCAGTGACAAGAGAGTCTTTGATTAAATGGCGAGGTTATTTCTAAAAAATGAAGGTGTAATAATATTTGGAGAAAAAGTAGGTGAAATTTACCCAGCTTTCAAAAACTCTACAAACTGAGGATCATTCAGAAAGGCAGAGAGAGTATAGAAAATATACCGAAATAAAATCTCATTGTATTTAGTTAAAACTGAGTTTTTTTGTTGCGGTGAAATATCTTGGATAAGTTTTTTTTCTTCAGGATTCAGTTTTTTGTATTCCTTATTTTTACCAATGTTAATATCTGATAATTCCTTAGCAATTGATAAATTTAACTCCTCAAAATCTCCGTGAGCAATTTTAGATCGTAAATCATAGATCAGATTTAATTTTTTTTCGTCTTTTCCAAATCACATTTTTTTTCATTCTGATAAATAATAACTGCCATTTTCAGCTTGAATTGTTTCGTTATAGAATCTTCCACATTAAATCTTTGAACATCTGGGTTATGAGTCAAAAGCAGTTCCAGAATTCCAACCAATGAGACTAACTTCATTTTTTCATCAGCCAAATCAAAAACATTGTTAAGTATTTCTCCAATGTATAAAATCTTCTCTTTATATTTGTTTTTTTCTTCATCTTTACCATCTAAGAATTGTTCCAGCTTTTTTAAAATTGGCTTAGCAGCGGTGTAAAATTCTGAGAATTTGGGGAAAATTGTTTCTCTCTGTTCTATTGGAAGTAAGTCTGAAAGCGATGATATAGCCAAACCGTATTAAACCTTTACATTTTTTTAGTCATTTTGAAAAGTATAAATTTTCTATTATTCTTTTTAATTTACTGATAAATTGGGTAATTTAACATTTCGCTGATTTTTACTTTTTCGTAAAGGTGCTATAGGAATTGGCTATAAAACTTCATATCGTTGCTTGGAAACTCGGTGATAAACACGGCTCCTGACCGCCAATTTAATTTTGCATATTCACAAATAAACCTTTCTTCTTCGGGGCTTGGATCTTTTTCGACTCGCAAATCTCGTCCAGTTTCTTGCCAGTAAAGCTCATGTAAATTTTGCATAGTAATTTGGGGAATTTTCTCTGGTAAAAGTGGTTTTTGAGCTTGCCAAAGTTCCAGTTCGGTTATATTTTTGGCAAAAACGGTGTTACTTACAAATTTTATTAAATCACCAGCCAAATTTAGAACCTCCTCAAAATTGTCAATAAACCCCATTTCTACATCCAAAGTTGTAAATTCGGTCATATGGCGTGGCCCAAAACTCGGCTCGGCTCTGTAGGTCGCTCCAATTTCAAAAGCTCGCTCGCAAACACCTACCATAATTTGTTTGTAAAACTGGGCAGACTGTGCCAAAGTTGCCTCTTTATCAAAATACTTCAGCCGAAAAACCTCCGCTCCACCTTCAGTAGCTTCTGCCAAAAGTTTGGGACTGCGAAATTCCAAAAAATCACTTTGCTTGAGAAAAGCCCGCACAACGTCAGCAATACTTGCCGAAATACGAAAAATTACCTGCTCTTTAAGAACCTGTCCTAAATCTCTAAACTTGTTAAAAACTAGAAATAATTTTAAGATTTTTAAATGCCTTATTTAACAGATTTAACCCTAGAGCAATTCAAACTTATTGAAGAAATGTTGCCCAAAA
>JBIIDY010000066.1:0-8701 GCA_044238065.1 Limisphaerales bacterium
ACATTTTTTTAGTCATTTTGAAAAGTATAAATTTTCTATTATTCTTTTTAATTTACTGATAAATTGGGTAATTTAACATTTCGCTGATTTTTACTTTTTCGTAAAGGTGCTATAGGAATTGGCTATACAATCTTTTCACCAAGTTTCGATGGTTGAGGGTATTTATCAAATAGAATGACTTTTAATCTATCCAATGGGGTAATACTCTCAAAATCTCAAAAACTCTTTCTACGGGCCAAGTCTTCGCACATCCCGTGGGAAAAGTGTAGCTTCTTTGACAGAGCCAAGTCCGATGAGTTTTTGCGTCAATCTTTCAAGTCCTAATCCAAAGCCGCCGTGGGGAGGTAGTCCATGCCTAAAAGCCATCAAATAAGCCTGATAGCCAGTAGCCTCTGGATTAAGACCAAACTCTTTCATTTGTCCAATTAGCCGTTCAAATCTATGTTCTCGCCTTGTTAAAGTAGCAATTTCTACCCCGCGAAAAATCAAATCTGCTCGGTCACAAACGGTCGGCTTTTGTTCATTTTTGTAGTGATATAGCCAATTCCTACTAAGTCTTTACATTTTTTTAGTCATTTTGAAAAGTATAAATTTTCTATTATTCTTTGTAATTTACTGATAAATTGGGTAATTTAACATTTCTCTGATTTTTACTTTTTCATAAAGGTGCTATAGGAATTGGCTATAATACAGAAGAATTTAAAAAGTCTAAAAAGTCTATATCAGCATTATAGCTATTAAGTAAATAGGTTCTAATGTTTTTTTCTCCATTTTTTGCAATGTCATTAAACTAACTAAAGCTGAGTAACCACTTAGTAAATCTTCTTTCTGAGAATAATCTGCAAATAAAGCAGAATCCATAAAATCCCCCATTTCTTCCAATTTCGGTTTAATAATTCCCGTAAAATCAAAATTATGCCTGCAAATTACCCAGTGTTTAGTAGATTTTAACAATTCATCCTGTGTTAGAGCAACTTCTTGATTTAAAACTATTTTCCAAAATTTATGAGTAGAAAAAGATTTCAATCTCTCAGAGATACCTTCAACCTCCCTTTCAGTTCTGGGATTATCAAAACAGAAACCTAGACTTTCAGAAAGTATAATTGGCTCTGGCAATTCTTGGATAAAACTTGTGAGAATGAAAGAAATGGACATAACTTATCTGTTTAACTTATCTCATATTTTGTCAATTTTCAAAAGATGGTTAGATTTTTCTAATAATTAGTATTTCAAACTCTTATCAGCAATTTGCACAAAATTTCGGACAAATCAATTTCCATACAGTTTTGGGAAAATAGGCTTTTGGAAAAATAACTTGCCCAAAAAGATTTTTTGAATTAAACTAAAATTAGAGTTAGATTACTAAAATAGTATCAGTAGATTATTAGTTGTAATTTAGTTGTAATTTTTGGACTGAATTAAATTTTTTGGTTATAATTAGTAAGAATTAGCTATGATTTTTTGGTTATTTTTTTTCTTCAATCTAAATTTTATTGCTTTATTTCTTTAAAATATCACTCTTGACAAAAGCTACAAAATAGATTATTATCTTATCTTTAAAATTTTTTATGCAAACTGTTAAAACAATTACTTGGTTTCATCGTCTTTTGGCGATGGTTTGGATTTGCGGACTAATTGGACTTGGTTTGGGAATTGCTACCAGTAGTGCCAGCACGGACAGATATATTCGCAGTGAGGTTGGGCTTTTACGAAAACCGATGACGGAAGCTACTCGTTGGGTTTTGGACAAGCAAATCAAATCAATTTTTGGTGGTCTGGATACTAACGCTCAGTTTGCGGTTCACGATGGCATCAGGTTTGTTTGGGAAATAGCGTGGCAACAATTAGTTCTCAAAGCTCTGGTATCTTTGGTCAGTGCTCTTTTCAAAATTATACAGCAATACCTCAACAAACTTTTGGATATGATTACCAGTATTGGCAATGTTGGAGCGATCCTTACCCCACTGACATCAACGGTCGTTTCGGCGATTAACACGGCTTTTGCTCGCACTGAAGCTTGTGCCCAATACAAAGCCAAACAACTTGCAGGAAGTATTACGGGTCAAAACGCTGCTGACAGCGACGAATGTACCTGGCTTAGCGAAAATGATACAGACGAGAGAAGCCTGTCCATTGACGAACAAATAGCGAGAAAAAAAGGTAAAATTGCAGTGGCCGCAGCCTCCGGTAGTGTACCTCAAGCCAAAATTGATTCTTTGGTAAAAGATATTGTGAAAGTCCAAAAAGAAGAACAGAGTGTGTCCGAAAGTGTAAAAAATGACTGTGTTGCTAGCAGTGGCGATGCTCTTTTGGATGCGTTAGTTCCCCCAGTTGAAGGTAATTGTGCTGCTCTGGATTATTATCAAATGTATGAAGAGCTGATGATGAACGAAGAAGAATCTAGCACAAGAACAGAAATATCTAACACTGTTAGCACCGCTCAAGAAAAACAAAAAGATACGTTAGAAAAGGCAGGTGTTGGAAATGGCAAACTTCTAGCTATGATCTCAAAGGGTGATTTGACAGGAAATGAAGATTTGAAAATGAGTTTTAGTAAATTGCCGATTGAATATAAACCAAAAAGTGATTCTGATACTTTGTCCTTTATCACTTTAGACGCTTTGAACACAACTGCTGAATCTTTCGCAATTGCAAGAGATGCTGCTAATCAGAGTAATACTGGAGGAAGTGCCGGGGATGGTTGGGACTCTATTAGTGATACTTTTTCAAAACTTTTGGAGGAGATGTTGGATAACTTAATCAAAAATGGGATTTTGGCACTTTTCAAAATTATTACTGACAAAGTTATGGGTGCAATAAACTCTTTCTTGGGAGATAATAGTATAATTGGTAGTTTGGGTGGTGATATTATAGGCGGGGCTGTCCAGTCTACTTTTGCGGAACTTAGTAAGAGTATTACTGGTATTGATAAAAAAATTGAAGACACTGACGGCAAACAAAAGAGGGGAGAAGTCGCTGAAGTGGATTGTAGTAAGAGTTATTGGGTGGGAGATGATAACTACGCTAGAGCCATTAGTAAAGAAGGTTGTACCGTTGTCAGCATACCTTTCCAAACTACATGGTGTGCAACTTTGAATCCTACTAAATATCAAGAAGTCATAGAAACAGTCAACAGTGCTACTAGTATGAATGATCCTAATAACGTTATAAATTTAATCAAGAATAGTTGTGTCAAGCGTGGAGCAGGTACATTTGAATCATCACAAAGATAAAAAGTAGCAAGTTTGACAAAAAATGGAAATTTAGTTTGATTTCTATGGCGAATTGGAATAAAAATTTCTGTGAAAGTTTAGGAAAGTTTTGGTTTTTGGGATATTTTCCAAGAGATTTACTGTAATTTTTAAGCTAAGTTTTTCACTTTTATTTTTTTCAGTTGTTTTGTTGAATTTTAGAACAAACTTCATAATAATTTCCCTTTAATAATTGTGTCCGATAAATATATTTTAGAAGAAAGTGAATACACTTGCTATTTTGCCAAAAAAACTGTTATTTCTGGTTTGAATAGCACAGACTTGGAGAGAATTGAGCAAAAAGCCCTAGAAAACCACATACTCGGCGAAAATGTTAGCCAGAATCTTGTAAGTCAAGCTGGCAAAAAAATCTCACCAAAATCCTCCAAAGAAAATAGTCAGGTTTTGGGTTTAACTTTGGAAAACAGAAGACGGCATTTGTATATTTTAGGCAAGACTGGAATGGGCAAAAGCACAATGATTCAAAACATAATTTTGCAGGATATTTTTGCTGGAATTGGGGCTTGTTTGATTGATCCGCACGGTGATTCTAGCGAGTATATTTTGGATCGCATTCCCAAGCATCGCCACCAAGATGTGATCTACCTCAACCCAGCCGACACGGATTTTCCAGTGGGTTTAAACGTTTTGGAAAGTGAAAATGGTGAGCCGGATTTTTTGATCGCAGCGGGTTTGATGTCCGTTTTTAAGCGTATTTGGAGTGGGTCTTGGTCAAGTAGAATGGAATATATTCTCAACAACACTTTACTCGCCCTTTTGGAAATCAATTCTCAAATCAAAAAATATCACTTGGAAATTGACGGAGAAAATGTGGAAAACAGTAAAGAAAATTCTCAACTAAATTCTAAATCAAACTCCAAAGTAAAATTTTCAAAACTAAACCCGTTGGAAAGTGAAGAAAGAACTGAAGAAAGGCAAAAACTGGCCAATTTAAACTTGCCAAAAATTCCCAACAAAACTGCCAAAATTTTACACTCCAAACAAGAAGTTAACTTAGAACTTGCCAAAAAACTCCAAAAACTTGGCACTCAAACTTTGCTTGGCGTGGTCAAAATGTTAAGTGATAATGATTTTTGCGAACTGGCAGTTGGGTGTATCCAAAATCCAATGGTTTATAATTTTTGGACAAGAGAATATGCCAATTTTAGCGAGAAATATCGCCAAGAAGCCGTCGCTCCCATTCTCAACAAAATCGGTCAGTTTTTTGCCAGCAGTGTTATTCGCAATATTCTTGGTCAAAAAGTCAGTAGTTTTAATTTTCGCACGGTGATGGATACCAACAAAATTCTTTTGGCCAACCTCAGTAAGGGCAGGCTCGGGGACGATAATTCCAACCTTTTGGGCTCTTTGATTGTCAATAAATTACAACTAGCAGCGATGACTCGGGTGAATTTGGCAGAAAGTGAACGGATGGATTTTTGCTTGGCGGTGGACGAATTTCAGAATTTTACCACGGAAAGTTTTGTTAGTATTCTCTCAGAAGCTCGTAAATATCGGCTAAATTTGATTTTGGCTCATCAATATATTGGGCAACTGGAAGAAAGTGGCAACATCAATATCAAGCGGGCAATTTTTGGTAATGTCGGGTCGCTCGTGAGTTTTGCGGTCGGGGCGGTAGATGCTCGAGAGTTGGTTTTGGAATTTGGAAAGGGGATAACAGCTGAAGATTTGGTTAATTTGAGACGGAATTATATCGTTGCCAAACTGTCTGCAAATAGTGAAAACAAGCCAAGTTTTGTGGCTACCACTTTACCATCTATTTTTGAAAAATTCGGTGGACAAAAAGAGCTTTTAATTGAACTTAGCCGTCAAAGTTGGACAAATACAAGGAACGTTGTAGAAACCAAAATTGAACAATTTCTCAAAACTAACTTTGGACAAACAGAAAATAATTTGAAATTACCAAGTCCAAAAGAAAACAAAACTCAACCAAGAAAGTATAGGGCGAGATAAGGATTAGCTTAATTTAGCCAGCACAAACTCTCATTTTTGACAAAAAACAATTTTCAGTTTTGCCTAGTTTTTGAAATTGTAAAAACACTAAAAATTTAATTAAACTAAAAATGTCTAATTTATCAACATACAAAAAAGATTTGGAAAATTTAATGCTAAAAGGTTATTGCTTAAAAGATGCCTTCCATTTTGAAATTTTAGGAAGAGAAAAGTTCTTGGAAAAACTAAGAATCAATATACCAAATAAAAAAGAACAAGAAAAATTTATCGCCAAATTACCTAAATTTAATGAAAAGTATCAAGAATGGTACTCCGAAGCAAAAGTTATAATTAAATTAATATTACCTGACAGGTTGGAGGATTTTGTAAAATACTATGAAGTTTCATCAAAAAGAAAGAATATGAAAGATATAGATGGAACCAATTATGTAATTACTGATGCTTTGAATGGTTTAGAGATTCACAGAGCAGATTATGATAAGACTCTTATAGCTGGGAAAATTTATGCATTTCCAAAATTCGAGCAGCAATTAGCTATTTTGAAATCTATAAATCAAAGGTTTGAAAGTTCGCTTTTTGATATTAAACAACTTCTTAAAGCTGATTTATTTGACTCTGAATTGGAGGCTTCAAAACATTTAAACAAAAATAGATTTGCGAGAGCAGCTGGAGCATTAGCTGGAGTTGTGCTAGAAAGTCACTTAAGTCAGGTGTGTCAAAACCACTCTTTAACAATCACTAAAAGAGACCCTTCGATTAGTGACTATTATACTATTTTATATAACAACCAAGTTATTGATATTCAAACTTTTAGAAAAATTCAATACTTAGCAGATATAAGAAATAATTGTGATCATAAAAAAAGACAAGAACCGACTAAGGAAGATATAGATGAACTTATTGTTGGTGTGGAAAAAATAATTAAAAATCTTTTTTAAAAACTTATACTCAAAAAATACTAAGAAAATGTCATAAAATAAACAAAATAATTTCTTTCAGTTTTATAAAAATAAATTTTCCACTGACAACTTTTTAAAATCTACAGCCCCCCCCACTAAAAACCGACTGAAACTTGAGAAATAGTCTTATTTAATTCAAGTTAAGTTTTCCCTTTCTCTTGGAGATTTTGGATTTTTTACAAGCTCTCTTGACAAATTTGTTAAAAAATAATTCGATTTATTTATCATTTTTATGCATATTTTTTTTAGTGGAATTGGTGGTAGTGGTTTGTCTAGTTTGGCACATTTAGCTCTTGATTTGGGCTTTTTGGTCAGTGGTAGCGATATAGAAAATAATCAAAGTATAGAAAATTTGAAACAACGTGGTGCCGTCGTTGAAATTGGTCAAAGCCTTGAAAATATCAAAGAAACTCACTCCAAAAACTTCATTGATTGGTTTGTCCACACCGCCGCTCTCAAAGAAAATCATCAAGAACTCAATTTTGTTCGGGCTGAAAACACGAGAATAAATCAGCAAGAAACTGGAGAAAAAACTCAAAATAAAATCATCAAAATTTCCAAAAGAGACGAATTTATCAACTTTATTATCCAAAAAGAAAATCTGAAACTGATCGCAATAGCTGGCACTCACGGCAAAACCACAACTACAGCGATGATAGTTTGGCTTTTTAAGCAGCTGGAAATCCCTGTTTCTTATTTTATCGGCTCGCAAATTAGCTTTGGTAACTCTGGACATTTTAACCCAAAAAGTCAATATTTTGTTTTGGAATGCGATGAATTTGACCGTAATTTCCTCAATTTTCACCCAGAGATTGCGGTAATCCCTTCTATTGACTACGATCATCCTGACAGTTATCCGACAAGAGAAGATTATTACGAGGCTTTTGGGCAGTTTTTGGGACAAACCCAAACTCAAATTATCCCAGCCAGTAGCGTTGATATGGACAAAATTAGACAAACTCAAAATTGGCAAAATATGACAAAAAATCACACAATTAGAGTTGCTGGTGGTTTTGGGGAATTGGAGAACTTGGCAAAAATAAACTTGGTTGGTGTTCATAACCGTCAAAATGCGGAGCTGGCTTTATTCACCGTAGCTGTAACTTTGGAAATTGAAACTGGACAAAAACATCTTGACAAAGAATACCAAAATCTTGAATTATGGGATAAAATTGCTAAATTTCCCAGTACTGCCCGCCGTTTTGAAAAGTTAGCAGATCGGATTTATTCAGATTACGCTCACCATCCCAGCGAAATCAAAGCTGCATTATCACTGGCAAAAGAATTGGTTGACAACTTGCAAGAATCCCAAAAATAATTAGAAAAAATAAAAGTCTCAAAATAAGTAAACTTAAAATAAGTAAAATTCTTAAATCAAATCAGTCATTTTAAGTCAATTTAGCTCAAACTACTATTAAAACTGTAAGTTTGTTAATTTTAACAGAGTATTGAGATATTTTCCCAAGATTTTTTCCAGTAAACAAAATTCTAGCAAGTTTTCTACCAATTAAAGCAATAAAAATTAAATATGAATGTACAGTTTAGGAATTTTCCAAGGAAAAAATTTATGTCAATTTTCAAGTATCTTTCCAATTTGCTTTTGGGGATTAAATTTTGGATAATTATTACTACGATTATTTTTGGCCCATTTTGGCTAGCTAATATCACCACTTTCGCTATCAATTCTGATTTGAATATTTTGCAAAAAAACCAAGTAAAAACCCTTTTAGTTCTAGGTGCCCAGGTTAACCAAAACAACCCAGGTCAAGTTTTAACTTTTAGGTTGAATCGGGCTTTTGAGCTTTTTGAGACTGGACAATTTGATAAAATTCTGCTTTCTGGAGGGCAAAGAGAGCCAATTATTATGACAAATTATCTAACGAAAAAGGGTATTCCAAAAGAAAATTTATTTGAAGATTGGGGAGGATTGCGAACGATTGATAGTTGCTGGCGAGCCAAAAATGTTTTTAAAATTTCCAAAGTGGCGGTTGTTACTCAAAGTTTTCACTTGGCAAGAGCGGTGGCAATTTGTCAAACTTTGGGAATGGAGGTTTGGCCAATTATCGCCAAAGATTCGCTTTTTGGCACGGTGACATATGGGCTTTTTCGGGAAGTTTTTGCTTGTTGGGATAGCTTGATTGACATTTTGAGAGGTTACAAGCCACCTATTCAAAGTGACGGTTTGGAGCCAGATTTGAGCTGACAACAAGATTTGAGCTGGCAAAAAAACCTCCAAACGGAGGAAAAATCAACTTGATGGTTATAGTTTTATTTTCTTTATTACATAGGTTCAATATTGATAACAACTCCGTCATTGTATTCGTTAGTGTCTTTAAAATTAGGATTAGATGAGTTAATTTCAGCAAGAATATTTGGATAAGTTTCATATTTATTAGACCCCTTGCGTTAAATAAAAAAATTGTTTAAAATTCCAATATGCTCTATAAAAATTTACAACAACTAACGCAAGACGAATTCAAAAGACTGACCGGAGTCAGTAAAAAAGTCTTTGAAATA
>JBIIDY010000067.1:0-8696 GCA_044238065.1 Limisphaerales bacterium
AAAATTATCAAAATAGAGGTAAAAGTAGATAAAAATGTTATTAAAAGGTAATAACTATAATAATCTATAATTAAATAAGTATTTGTAAATTTGTCAAATAGGCCTTACATTCGCATGAATTTACGGGCGAGAGTAATAAAAAAAAAATAAAACTTGGGTTTTGTATCAAGTTCATCATCACAACAGCCCAACCTCCTTTGTCTTATTTATCCTCCCTTCCTCAAATTTCATATTATCAAATTCAGTGTTCGGTTTGCCTTTTTCGTTGAGTTCTTTGACGATTATAGTTCTCGCAAACTTGGACTTGTTATCCAAAACTGGACCATATCGGCATTGTAATAATTTGTATCCGCTGTTTAATATGCCGTTTTTTATTGGATTTATTGAAACAGCAAAAGGTTTGTAATAATCACTTGGTACAAAATTATCAACTACCAATATATCTTGATCATCAAAATATTGCTTGGGAATTTCCGCCAAAGGTTTGATTTTGTCTGTCGTGTGATTTTGGGGTATATTTGTAAAAACATATGCCAAAGCTCTTTTCTTTTTGAAAGTAGGTGTCAAAAACCAAGAAAACTCAAAGGGTAGAATAAATATTTCTTTACGCTTCCAAAACTCCTCAGTCCATTTATAATTGGCAGCACCTCCATTACCCAAGCAAATAACATCTTTTCCAGTTTTAACCATGCGATCATAATAATTTTGAAAATCGGAAAAAGGAGGGTTGGTAATAATCACATCAGCTTCATTTTCGGCAATATTTATACATTCTTTGTTTTTATAAGAGCCATGAAAATTTGACGGACTACCTATTGACGGGATTCTAAAAATTTTTTTACCATCATATTTGACAATAAAACCATCATTTATATCATTTTTATTACCGAAAAGGGAACCAGAAAAGTCTAGTTTGGAGCCATCAAAATGTGTTGAAATGATTTGCTTTAGTCCCAGTTTTTCAAAGTTATTATAAAAATAAATCCAAAAAGCCGACTGTCCAGCGTCGTCGCAGTTCATATAAACAACCTTGTTTTTCCAGTATTCCGCCCCAAAATGGTTAACAATCGTTTCCACATCGTTATAAAAAGTGTAGCACTCGTCGCTTTCAATATAAACATTGCTTTTTTCATCGTTATATTTTTTATTATTTTGCGTGTTAATCATACGCTCTTTTCTTGTCATTGATGCTTTTTCGCTAACCGTTCTCAAATGTTTGACGGAAATCAGCGGAAATATCTTTTGCCAAATCGACGAGCGGAGTTCTTTGCTGTCATGGCTACATTCTTTGCCTTTTCCTATAGTGTTCCATTCAGCTAATCTGTAAATATCTCGCAGGACTTCATCAGCATTAGTCTGAACTTTGACCGGCAGAATCCATTCAAGGTCTTTGCCTTTTTGCCCTTTCCAGTCGTATCCGCCACGACCACGGTGAAGCTCTAGTTGCCCTTGTGAACTTTCCAGAATTACATAGTCAATCTTGGTTTTTGGAATTTCCGTTAAATTTTCAGGCAAGTTTTCAATTAGATTTTTGGTTGAAATTTTGGTTGTTGTGTTCGTTGGAGTTTTGGCTTTTGGCATAGATTGTGGAAATTGGTGTAAAAATTATTTAGAGGATTTGAAGGTTTGGAAATTTGGTTTTTTGTAAATATCTGTATCAAAACTGATTAAGAAAAATTAACCCTAAAGTTCCATTTCTTGAAGAAAATAAGCATACCAAAGCACGGAAAACCACGCCACTCCCACCCCAGTTGTGGAGCTAGTCAAACATTTTTGGGAATCGGTCGCGAATAAATCTGCTTTTTTGGAAATCTTGGCAAGCCAGTTTTGTAATTTTTCTGGACTAGAATTTTGACCGCAATCCGCCAACTTTTGGATAACTTCTGGTTTTTGGAGAGTTTTGGACAGTTCTTTTATTTGCTTCTTGATTTTGGTTCGTCTTTCTTCCAGTTTTTGCCCATTTTCAGTCCAATATTCGCTAAGCCTCGGGTTAATTACAGCAACACAGTTAGGCACTTCTCCGTGAAGGTGGTGGTGGTCAGTAATTATCAATTCGCAATTTTTGGTTTTGTGGATGATTTCGGCCTCCAAAACGGAGTTGATACCGCAATCTACACTGATAATTAAATCATTTTTTTGGGCAAGTATTGCCACCGCCTCCGTGTTCATGCCGTATCCTTCCGCAAATCTGTCTGGTGCATAAAAACTCAAATTTTCCTTTTGAAATCCCAGCTCAATCAAGCCCCAGTACATTGTGCCAGTGGCCGTCATCGCGTCGGTGTCGTAATCGCTATAAATACAGACCTTTTCGGACAATAAAAAAGCCTGCCAAACTCGCAAGCAAAAACTTTCAATTTCAAATAAATACGGCAAACTCTCGCTGTATTCATCCAAAGTGAACTGGGTGAAAAACTTGGGAAAAGTGCTTGGTTTCAAGCTGGTATAACGGCTGATGTATTCTTGTAAAATAGGGTTCATAAATTCGCAAATGACGGGTTAAAATGAAATTAATCTTGCCAATCAAAACACCAATTCATTTTTTTGTCAACATTTTCCCCACTTTTAGAAAGTAAAACCCTCGCGAAAACTGGTAAAATTAGAATTTTGCACCAAAAAGTTTTGGTTTGGTTGTGTTCTCAGCTGGATTTATTTCTTATAAGCCCAAACCTACATTAATTTGCTACTAGTTAATTCCTAATTTTCACGTCATTGCGAGTTTGTTTGTCAATGCGTTTTCCCCCGTCATTGCGAGCAAAGCGAAGCAATCTAAAACAGCAAAGTTTAGTTAATTTCCACTTACCACAAGATCACTTCATTTCATTCGTGATGACCATTAATTTGCTTTTTACTGGTTAATTTCTCTTGTGCAGTCCGTTTCATTCGTGAGGACATCCAGCTGTTTGTTTATATCCAAATTTTTACCAACTTGAATAGATTTTAGTTTTTCAAAATTACCAAGTGCAAGTCAGTTTGGATTTGGATATATTTATCGCATTTTGGTCACATTTTATTTGTCAAAATTTTAATTTCTTATACCATCGCGAGGATTAACCCTGTTGTTTTGGTCTTCACCACCATTTTTGTAAAGTGTGTTGATTTGCTCGGTAATGTTTTGCTTGATTTGACTGTTTTTAGTGATTTCCTTTTCCAAATCGTCCATTGTCTTTTTGAGATTATTTTGACTGTTACGCAAATTATCCTCATTAACCGTGGGCAAAAGTTGAGGCTTGCCTCCCACAAAGCGAATACTTTTTGCAATTTCCTCAAAATAATTTTGGATGGCTAATAAAACCTGCTGCTGGGAATTAATTAGATTGTCGTTGACATTGGCCTGCTCTTCCCAAAAACGACGAATTTGGTCTTTTTCAGCTTTTTGACGGTCTCTATTGGCTTGTAATTCGCTGATTTGTTTTAATAAAAGATCATTTTCCCCTTTTCTATCCAACAAAAAATAGACATTGCCAGCTAGCGACAAAATTAAAATTAATGTGGCAACGACGAGAATTGGCAAGGATTTTAGCATATTTATCATAATTTAATTTGTTTTTAGGGTTTTTTATTGAATTTTTGGATATTTTATTTATAAAGTTTTTATTTGAGCGGGCGATGATTTTTGACTGGTTTAGAATTTATTCAACCTTGAGTTGATTTGCTGGACTATATTTTCAGGGTATCTAAAATACTCTGGTATAATCAAAAACAAATTATTTTGCAAGTTTTCATCCATTTTTTTTGGACTTATAATTAATCTGATTATTTAATTCTTGTAACCAATTTTTATTTGTTTCTGGTTCTGTGTGTGGGGAGAATTTTAATTGTAAAGCAACTTGACCGAAAACTCCAGCAACTTCCGCTCTGTCAATGTTTTTATAATTTATTTCTGTATATTTTTTATTGGCAGAAAATGGGTATTTTAGAGCTAAAATCAGTATTTCTTTTTCCAGAATTATAATTCTTCGACACAAATAAGAATTTAGATACAAATAAAAACCAAAAATAATCAAAAGAAATAAAACTGTTGAAAACGCTAAAGTATAGATATTGGTTTTACCGTCTAAATGCGGCATTATTGCTAATAAAGTCAAAAAATTTAATAGTAAAAACTGAATAATATTTTTTAAACTATTGGTTTTATATGGAAGGGAATAAAATTCTGTCATAAATTTCTAAAAAAGGTTTTTTGCAAAAAAGTCAAGGTTTCGGGCGATTTACTTTTGGATAAAATAAAGTTTGAGTTTGACAAAAAATAATTCTCTTTTTAAATTTTAGGTGGCTGGTTGGACGGTAGCTCCAAAACAAATTTGTTCAATCAATGTTTGACATTTGGGGAGGAAAGTCGGGACACTCCGAGACAACTTTTAGCGTTTTAGTTTTGTTAGTTTTCATTTTGACAGATGCCAAGAAGTTTATTAAATTTAAGAAATGTCTTTCTATAATATTTTTCTATTTTATTGTGTTTTTACATTTGTAATAATTTTTTAACACTGTAGCTTTTACAGGGTTAATTCTCAGTTATACGAATCCAGAATTTTCCACTTTTGGCTGTTATAATGGCGATCGTAGAACATCTACTAGAGATTATTATCCAAATCAAAGCAAGGAAGAAAAAGAAGAGGCAAGGAGATTACTTGAAGAATGGAGGAAACAAACTATAATAAATGAAACTTGGGAATGTAATTTGCTTCAATATAATTATAATTCTATCACATTTTCTATCTTATTATCTGTGCTAATTAGTCCTATTATCACAAAATTAACATACAAAAAATTCCAGAAATAAGTCTTCATCTTTTGGCATTTAAATAACTTTAATATGAACAACTTTATCGGTGTATATTTATATTATATTCCTATCATTTTGATAATAACTATCGGAATGAGTTTTATTTTTCGCCAAAATTTACCGCAATTAAGAGCAGATTTAAAAACTAAAGATGATTCACAAGCTAAAAATTTTAGAGAATTAATTTTTTTTATTGGCAAATTTCTACTTTTTGGATTTTTGGGAATTGTGATATTTTTGGGAATTGGTTATCTTGGGCTTTTTATTTGGCTTAAATACTATTATTATTAAAGTCAAGATTTAGAACCAGAAAATTTGATTTACAAGCCCAGATATATTAGGTCAGTCGGAAAACTTACAGATGTAATTTTGTTCAAAAATAACTTTATTTTGTCGTTAATTAGCATAGTATTGATCGCTTTGATACTGGAAATCAAAAAATTATTTTAGTTAGAAAATTAAAAGTTGTCTCGTGAAGTGGGTGGTGAAGTAGTAAATCACCGTGCGAAAGCATAGGGAGTCAACGCGAACTAGCCTAAGAGTTTTTATTTATCAAGATAATGACATATCAAATATACTTGATAAGTATAATTAAAATAAGGTTTGTATGTTTTATTTTCTATTGAATCATGGATTTCCACTGGAATATTTTCAGTAATCTGTATTACTTCTAAATCTTTTACATTCATTATAAAGAAACAAACGTCTTCTTTACGAAAAAGAACTAAGTGTGGAAATAAAGGTATTAAGAAAAGTTTTAATGATTGATCTTTAATCTTATTTTCAGGTAGTTCTATCATATTTTGATAAGTAATCTTTGTAAATTTTTCACTCGGTAATCGTGGAATTCTATATTTTTGCACTGTAATAGATTTTGATAGCATTAGAATATCTGACATGATTTTGTTAAAAACGTAAAATTGGAAAAAAAATAAAACCAATATTACTTATCATAGAAATACGCTTTGGTCAAGTAAAAAAATTAGGCTTGGAAAAGCGGTTTTGTGAGAATTTTTAAGCTAGTTCGCAGACTGAAAAGTGCAACAGAAATCATACCGCCAGTGGAATTTTCTTTTGGTAAGGGCGAAATCGTGAGGTAAGAGCTCACGCGTCAAGGCGGGCGACCGTCGGCGAGGCAAACCCCATCCAGTGCAACTCCAAATGGGTTGGAGGCATAGACAAATTACCGTCTCCGTTTGGGCGTATCTTGGAAAAAATTTAATCGGCGAAAGTCAGGTTACATTTTGCTAAACCAATAAACCCAAATTGTCAGACAGAATCCCGCTTACAGACCAGCCAAACCCAAAAAACTTTTAATATCAAAAACCTTCTTTTTATGGAAAATACCAATAACGATGAAATTAAAATCACACCAGAACAAGAAATTTTGACTATTTCCAAATCTAAATTTCAAAAAGCTTTTCAAATAGGTTTGATTTATTTTGTATTTTCTTTGATTATTTCGCTTGGCTTGTTTTTATACAGTTTTACAGTTCCATTTGATTCTAAGGATTATTCAAAAGATGAACCTTGGTGGATTGAAGGAACTTTACAAAGCAATTTTATATATTTTGCCATTTTATCTTTTTCAATTTTAGCAGCAATTGGGCAAATTTTATCTTGTTTTTTCTTTTCTTGGCTCAAAATTAAAACTTGGTTTAGCATATTTTTACTTATTTATACTTTATTTTTTGTAATCTTTTCTTTGTTTTACATAAATTATATTTTTGGCGAAAAATTTGGCGAAAAATTGACAGAGCTTTTCTTTTTCTTAACTTTTCTTTTCAATCCAATTTTATTTCTCATTAGTTCTATTTGGCAATTATTCTACTTCCACAAAAAAATTAAGACTTTTACAGTAACTAAATAAGTGAGCTAAAAAACAAAATAAAAATACTATCAAAAATTTGACTAAAAATAGAAATTCACACACAGAAATTTTAACTTAAAAAAAACTGAATTTTACGAATAAATCTGTGCCTTCTCTCATACCTTCCAAGCTTTATTTACAATTGAATAGACTAAAAACCTATTTTCACGGGCGATGGACACCAGAAAACTTGAGTTTATTTGTCATAATTTTTACTATTTTTCTTGATTTGGTGGGGGTTGGTTTGGTTTTACCGATATTACCAGTACTTTTTGACCCTTCCAAAGGAATTTTTGGCAACTATTTTGACCGCTCGACCGCCAACATTTTATACGGTTTTTTGATCGCCTCTTATCCGATGAGTCAGCTTTTTGGGGCACCTATTTTGGGCTATTTATCAGATATAAATGGGCGTAAGAAGATTTTGTCAGCTTCAGTTTTGGGCACGATTTTTAGCCTTTTTCTGTTTGCTTTGGGAATTCATTTACAAAATATAGTCATCCTTTTTATCGCTAGAATTTGCGACGGTTTGACGGGTGGCAATCTCTCCATCGCCCAATCAGTTATCGCCGACATCAGCACCAAAAAAAATAAAGCTCACAACTTTGGCTTGATCAGCATTGCCTTGGCTGTGGGTTTTATCGTTGGGCCAATTCTTGGCGGAGTTTTATCCAGCAAAGCCTTAGTTTCTTGGTTTGACTACACAACTCCTTATTATTTTGCGGGAATTTTGTCAATTTTAAATTTTTTCTTTATTCGCTTTTTTTTGATTGAGACGGCAGTTTTGCGGGAAAATATCAAAAATTCCAAACTCCACATTTGGACAAGTTTTCACCAATTATACAAAGCATTTACTCATCCCAAACTTGGTGCTATTTTTGTGGTCAATTTTTTATTCGTCCTGAGCTTTAGCCTTTTTACCAACTTTTTCCCCCAATATCTCCAAAACCGTTTTACTTTTGATGCCACTCGCATTGCCAATTTGATCGCCTATGTGATGCTTTGGGTGGTTTTTTCCCAGGCTTTTTTGATGAAATTTCTGCTCAAAAAACTACAACCACAACAAATTCTTTCGCTGGGGCTTTTTGGAACCTGGTTTTTCTTGATTGTCCTGATTATTCCAACAAATTCTTGGTGGTTTTTTGTAATTTTACCACTTGTTGCCATTTCACAAGGCATCACCATTTCCAATACTACGACCATTCTGTCCGACAATGCCAGTAGCGACGAGCAAGGCGAGATTATGGGAATTAACCAATCTGTGCAGGCTTTTGGCACAATTGCCCCGGCTTTTGCTGGTTTTGGGGTGAGCATCTGGATAAAATTTCCCATCGTAATCGCAGCTTTGTCCGCTTTGGCAGCTTGGATTATTTTTACCCACATTAACAAAAAAGAATTAAAAGAAATTGAGAAGGATTAACCAATCTCCAATCCAGGCAGATAACTAAACGAGAGCTAAAACTTTGATTAATAATTACCCCGAACCATTGAAACTCGATAAAACATCGTAAATATCCTACAAAATAAGCGTCAAGGTCTGGCAAAATTTGGAGTAAAATTGACAGTAGACTGAAGAGTTAAAATTGATACTTTTCTGCTAAATTGAAGAGTTTTTTGATTTTAAAAGCGTCGTCAAGCTGATCAAAG
Source organism: Limisphaerales bacterium (assembly GCA_044238065.1). Taxonomy (GTDB): domain Bacteria; phylum Patescibacteriota; class JACMRA01; order JACMRA01; family JACMRA01; genus JBIIDY01. The sequence goes on from JBIIDY010000067.1 coordinate 8,301, forward strand.
TTCGGCTTTATTTTTTAATATTCTACTTGTTATTTTTGGCCTATTAACGATGTAAAGCGAAGTTTTAATGGCTGTGGGTAAAATAAACCACTTGCAATGAACAAAAAAAAGCATAAAAATGGGAAAATTATGGTTAAATTTCAAATCAAAATGTAACTAAAAACCCCTTTTTGAAGCGGACAGGTCAAACCTATTGTTTGCCTATTTTCGTAAGAAATTGGGTTGCGGAAACGAAGAGACCAGGTGAAGCCTAGCGAAACAGAGTGAAGCGATAGAGGTGGGTGAAATTTTGTGTTATAGCCAATCCCTATTAAACCTTTACAAAAAGTAAAATATTTTCTACAGTTTAAATATGTCTCGCTATAGCAACGATTTGAGGTTAAAAGTCATTACTTT
>JBIIDY010000068.1:0-8684 GCA_044238065.1 Limisphaerales bacterium
TGGCAGATCTAATCATAGTCAAATCTTTGCCACCAACTTTGCATGTAATTTGTGCTCCAGTGTCAGGAGTTGCGGCTACATTAATTTTTTGGACAAGTTGACCAAAACCAAGACTATCAATAACTTCACAATTTCTGTTGCGAATGTTAACACCTCTTGGTTCAGTAACAATCATATACTTGTAACTACCACCTGCTTTGACTGGGACATTGACAAAACCAAAAAATCCGCTGGATAAGACCAAAACGGATAAAGTTTTTACGGAAATATTAGATAAATTTTGTAAGGAAATAGTCATATTTGTTGAAATAAAAAGAGTGGACTTGGCTTGAAATAGCCTAAAATAACCAAATCAAGCAACAAGCAAACTCAAATTAAATCAATCTTTTTTGTCAAGGTTTAGTTTTTGTCTTAATTACAACCTACTTTTTCCAGAACCACTCAATCTTTTTATTTTGCAATAATTCATTTTCTGCATTTTTTAGAGCTTTGTGTGTTGCTTCTAATCCTTCTGGTGATACACCAATTTCATCAATTCCTTGTTCATATAAATAACTAGCGAATTCAGGGTATTTACCAGCAGCATTCCCACAGAAAGATACGTATATACCATTCTCCTTACAAGTTTTAATAATAGGTGTGATAAAATCTTCTTTAACTATTTCACTAATTGGTGAGTATCTTTGAGTTAAAGTAGAATCGTTTCTATACGCTCCTTGCCAACTTTGTGCTCCATCATTACCACCTATGGATACAAAACTAATATATCTTTCATTTGTACGTTTAGATTTAACATTTATAAATCTAGAGATATTGCTATTAGAGGCTACTTCTGCCATAATACCCAAATTTATGCCATTTTTACCGCTTACTATGCCTTTGTTTTCGAATCTTGAGAATGTTTGTTCTACATCTTGCTCATCTCTCACAAAAGGAATCATATATTTTATATTTGGATCCATGCCTTTACTTTTTGCGTATTCAACAAGCATTAATATTAAGTCAGCCTCTAAATCAAGTATTTCAGGTCTAACCTCATTTAACATATAAGCTCCTCTTTGCCCAATTATTGCTCCTGCTGGATCTTGGTTATCTTGATTATGTAATAACATTTTCATATCTGGACCCTGGAAGTCCATGCCTCTTAGAGTAACAGGTAAGCCTAAAATTCCGAATGCATCAACAACTAGTTTTAATTTTTCAAATAAGAAATTAAGGAGCTTATCCCTGTTACCATTCTTAATTTCATAACTCGGGTCAACACCATATTCTCTATATAGATTTTCCATTCTCTGTAAAGTTAGTGAATCAAACCCTTTTTCAACAGCATTTTGAGATCCTTCTGTAATTGAATTTATTAAACCCAATCTTAGGTTTTGACCATTGGGTTTTTTAATGGAGTTTCTTTCTCTGATAAAAGCATTCTTTTTGTATTCTAGCCAAGCATTAAGTCTAACTTCATCTCTACCTTTCATTATAACAGCTCCACCTGGTCTATCTGTCCAGGTATCTATAGTTATTTCATCCCCATCTTTAACATATTTTTGCATGTCTTCTGGCAACCCGACAATATAAGGAAAGCCAGTGTCTGGTCTCATAGCACTTATTTCTGTACCAATAATAGCCGCATGTCCATTAATACCTCCGCCCCGCGCCCCCGCGCCTTCAGCCATTAGTTCTAACCATGTGTACAGAGTGTCTGCTATATCAAATATAGGTAGATAACCCTGTTTGTATTCATGCATGTTTGCTTCAGTGATAAACTGGGCTTTGCCACACACGACACCTTGTGATGCGGATAGACCTTTAGCTATCACTTCTTTAGTTCTCTCTGGGCCGTAATCGGTTATGTTATCCATATTACCTGTTAATGGTCTTATTTGTACAATATTAGTATCATGGGCTTCTTTTATATTAGATTTAAAAATAGCCTCAATATCTGCAGGATAACCGTTTTTTTGTTCAAATTCAAGAGCTGTTTTAGCTAAATCTATTATATATTCTTCAGGAAGTGTTGCCTTAGTCGTATTCATGTCCACTAATTGATATGAATATTCCATTATACTTGCTTGGTTTGCTAATAGATTTTTAGCTATTTTATTTAAATCTTGAGAAGTGATATTCTTTGCTTTTACTAGACATGCTCTGAGAACTTCTTTTTCAAATAATTCACGAACAAGTTCAGTTCTTTCTTTTTCTGTTATTTTTTCCAAATTAGATTTTTCCAAATCTTCACTGTTAGAGATAATTATTTCCACATTTTGCTCTAAACTTAAATCGAGTCCAGCTTGTAGAATATTGAACCTTTTTTTCATTCTGTCTGGTAAAGATATGTCAAGATTTGAATCTTTTAAGCTAGTGGCAAATGGATTGCGTAACAGCATTCTCTTCTGTTCATTTTTGATTACTTCTTTAATTTGCAAAGTCTTTCTGTCTATGATATAGATATTACGATTTGCTATTCCACCGACACAATATTCGTTTCCACCTATGATTTCCTCTATAATCATTTCTTCTGGATTTGTTTTACTTTGGCTGTATATTATACCTGCACTATCTTTAACTGATTCTGGTATTACCATTTCTTGGATAACTACAGGTAATTTTGCGTAGTCAGGGTTTATACCTTTACTCTCCATATAACTTCTAGCAGCCTGGTTACCACACTTATTCATAACATATTCTATTGCTTCAATCAAAGGTTCTATACCTGTAACATTTAACAAAGTTTCGTTCAAACCAGCAAAAGCATTGTCTACACTATCTTCAGCACCCTCCAAAAAAGTACCATTATCTTTTTGTAGAACTCCACTTGACCTAACAGCTACAGGAAAAAATTGAAATTCTAAACCTTTATCTTTTGCGATTTTTCTGCACAAGCTAATATAAGATTCAGTTATTTTCTTTTTGGCACTATCTGGCAGTCTTCCATTATTGTCTATAAAATCATCATAAATGTTACTAGGTATTGCAAACGCTACTGGTACTCTTGCATCTAAACCCTTTACCTGCTCCATTAATGTATGAATATTTGCGTTTTTAGAACCAATTTCTTTTGAGTATAATGATGCATATGGAGTGCCTAATTCAATTGTGGTCTTTTTAGGTTTAGCTGATTCTATTAGATTAGAAGTATTTTCGGTAAAAAATTTTCTCAAACCTACATTGCTGGAGTTATGACGATGCCATGCCATTTGAAGAGCTGTTTGAATTTCTAAACTAGCCAATTCTTTTACAGCAGTTGCAGTTTCTCTTCTTACTGTTTTTATTCGTTCTGACATAAAAATTTGATATTAAATTGAGTTAAAAAATAAAAAAAATGGGAAATAAAAAAAATCTCCACAATGTTGGTAAAATTTGAGTTTTTCACTGTTTTGGTTATTTGACAGTGTTTCAAAAATTAGCAATTTTGTGCAGACTTTGTTTTGATTTTGGAATGTTTGGTAAGCTAAGTTGAGCTTGACATAGTTTGTTTTATTTTTGTTTTGTATTTTTTGCCAAAAATTTGATCGCGAAATTTATTGTGTATTTTTTGATACTAAAAACCAAGCTATAGAAAATTATTTTTTTTGTCAAGTAATTTTTTTTGGTTGACACAGTTTTGGTCGTTTTGAAAACAAATTTGGCATGATTTAAAGATAGATTTTGGGTATTTTTGATGAGTTTTTTTTAGCTTGAATAAGCTATATTAGACGGTTAAATTCCATTTAAATTCTAGTAAAATTGTGTTTGGAATTTTGGAATTGGTTGTTTTTATAAATTGATAAGAGTTTGACTAATGTAGGGAGAAAATCCCCCAAGCTTTACAGCTTGACCCCTTTAAAAAGGGGATATTTAGTGTTTTGGTAAATTTTATCACCGTGAAAAAAACACCCCGTCAACCTACGGTTGCCACCCCTCTAGTCGTGCCTCCCACGCTCCGTTCTTTGCTCTCACACATTCACTTCGTTCATTCGCAAGCTACGCTCAAGAGGGGAATTTTCTTATTTCCAAATTATAACGACAAGAGGAATTTTATCAAAGTTATTTCTCAATTTTTTTGACGCTCCAAATTGCTTCTAGAATGTTACCTTCTTCCAAAAAGCTGACAATATCACCAGTTTCCCAGTTGCTACGGTGATCTTTGACCATTTTGTATGGATGAAGGACATAACTGCGAATTTGACTACCCCACTCGGCGGACACAAAAACCCCTTTCAGCTCACTGCGAAATTCGGCTTGATTTTGGAGATTGATCACGGCGAGGCGGTTTTTGAGAATTTTCAAGGCTTCGGCTTTATTTTGTAATTGGCTGCGTTGATTTTGGGAACTGATAGAAATGTTCGTGGGAATATGCACCAAACGAACGGCTGAATAGGTCGTGTTGACACTTTGCCCACCCTTACCACCAGCCATAAAATAATCCCAACGTAAATCTTTTTCGTCAATTTTGACCTCAAAGCGATCCTCAATTCCCAGTGGCAAAACCTCCACCAAGGCAAAACTGGTTTCTCGGGTTTTCCCGGCGTTAAAAGGTGAAATCCGCACCAAACGATGAACTCCAGCTTCTTCTTTGAGAAATCCGTAGATGTTTTCGCCAGCAACTTTTTCTGAAATTTTAATCAAAATTGACTTGATGCCAGTTTCTTCACCACTGGAAAGGTTGACAATTTCCAGATTCCAGTTTTGTTTTTTGGCAAAAGCTGTGTACATCCCAACCAGCATCGCTGCCCAGTCTTGTGCGTCCGTCCCACCGGCTCCGGCGTGAATTGAGAGCATTACTCCAGACGAGTCAAAAACCCCTGAAAGATATTTTTTATTTTGGATATTTTCTACCATTTCTTGGCATATTTTCAAGCTTTTTTCCAGTTCAGTTTTATCGTCAATTTCTTTGGCAGCTAATAAATTCCCAAGTTCCATTTCTAGTTTTTGATAAATTTCCAAAGTTCGCCCCAGTTCGCCTAATTCTTGATTAATTTGCCCAGTTTTGTTTTGATCTTGATAAATTTCGGGCTGATTTAGTTCATTTTCCAGCTCATTTTGCCTTTTTTTACCATCAATAAAAACGGAACTTTCCAGGATTTCTTGGCAAGATTTAGTGATATTTTCAAAGTTTTTTTCTTCATTCATATTTTTTTGGAGTACGTTTTTTAATTTAAAATTTGGTTTTTAGAAAGATATTTTTCAAAGTTTGGGTCAAAATAATCAGTCAAAAAAGTTGTGAAATAATTTTGCTAAATTGTCAAAGTTTATCATTTTTTTTGAAATTTCCTTTTGTTTGGTTGAAATGAAAAATACACACTGACTTACACTTGGTAGTTTTGAAAAACTAAAATATCTATACAGGTTGGTAATAATTTGGGTATAAAAAAGACATGGTGTCATCACGAATGAAATGAAGTTATCTTGTGGTAAAATCTAGTAAAACTAAATATGGAGTTTAAAAGATTGCTTCGTCCCTCGCAATGACGGGAAAGCTACACTCGTAATGACGGGAAAATTAGGAATTAACCACTGTAAAATTAACCACTGCAAGTTAATGTGGGATTGGGTATAAGTGTTATAATTTTCATTGTTTGACGAATAGTAACCCGCCCCCTAAATAAGGGGAAGTTTGATAGCTTTTGAGATTTATGATAAAGTTTTATGGTCAGTTTTTGACAGACAAATTTTAATAATCCATGCCGCCCATGCCAGATATTGGGTTTGATTTATCATCCTTTGGCTCGTCGCAAATGACAACTTCTGTGGTCAAAACACTGCTACCAACTGAAGTGGCGTTGCTAATTGCTTCACGGATGGCGATTTTGGGGTCAACGATCCCACTAGTCAACATATTTTCCACGAATTTCATCTCTTTAAAATCATAACCTGAGTTTGAATTTTGGCTAATTTTTTCTAAAATAATGGAAATGTCGTAAATACCACTGTTTTGGGCGATGGCACGGAACGGAGCAAATAAGGCTTTTTGAACCACTTGAATACCAATTTTTTCGTCGTTATTATCAGCTTTTTCCAAAATTTGATCCAATTCTTGAGATAGTCTCACAAAAGTCACAGCTCCACCAGGAACCACACCTTCCGCAATGGCTGCTTTGGTCGCATTTACCGCGTCTTCTACCACATATTTCAATTCTTTCATTTCCACTTCGGTCGCAGCCCCGACTTTGATCACCCCAACTCCGCCCACAAGTTTAGCTTTGCGTTCCAAAAGTTTTTCAATTTCGTAATCAGATTTGGTTTCCTTAATACTTTCGGCAATGTAGTTTGCTCGATTTTGGACAGAGTTTTTGTCGCCACCGCCATCCACGATGGTTGTGTTGTCTTTGGTAATAATCACCCTGCTGGCCGTTCCCAAATCATCAAAGCTGACTGTTTTGAGTTGCATACCCAAGTCAAGAGAGATGAAAGTTGCCCCAACCAAAATGGCAATATCTTCCAAAATGGCTTTGCGACGGTCTCCAAAAGCTGGAGCTTGAACCGCATAAACATTGAAAATTCCGCGAACTTTGTTGAGGACAAAAGTGGCCAAAGCCTCGCCTTCAATGTCGTCTGCTATCAAAACTAAATCTTTTTTGCCGCTAGCTGCCATCTGTTCAATCACGGGCAAAATATCCTGAATTGAGGTGACTTTCTGGTCGGTAACCAAGATCATCGGCTTTTCTACCACTGCTTCCATTTTGGCTGTATCAGTGACAAAATACGGGGATTTGTAGCCCTTGTCAAACTGCATGCCTTGGGTCAGCTCTACTTCCATTTTGTTGGAATCACCAGTTTGGACTGTAACTACTCCGTCATTACCTACCTTTTCCAAAATATCAGCAATCATCGCACCAATTTCACTGGATCGACTAGAAATAGTTGCAACACTGGCTTTGTCTTCACGGGTTGTGATTGGAGTAGCGATTTTTTCCAGGTTAACAAGGCTGAATTGCACGGCTTTTTGGATGCCAGAGCGAACTTTGACTGGATCAGAGCCAGCTTCCACGACTCGCAAACCTTCGTTGATAATCGCCCCAGAAAGGATCACGGTTGAGCTGGTAGCGTCGCCGGCGACATCGTTAGTTTTGTTGGCAGCTTGTTGAATCAGAGAAACTCCCATTTGCTCCAAACCTTCCAATTCTATAGCTTTGGCGATAGTTACGCCGTCGTTGGTAATCGTTGGGCCACCGTAACTTTGAGAAATGATAGAAGTGCGACCAGCGGGGCCATAGCTAGTTTGGACGGCTTTGACTACGGTATTGACACCACTTTGAATTGACTTGCGAGCATTGGATGAGAATTGAATGATTTTTTTGGACATAATAGTGTAATAAAGTTAGATTTAAAAGTTGATTTTTTAAAAAGATTGAATATTGAATTTTAGGTTAAATTATCTTTAATTCTCTTTAATATTTCATTTGCTATTGCTTCATATTTTGTCCCAATACCATCTGCTTCTCTGCAATCTTTTTTTTGATAAAAAATTATAAAATCATTTACAGTTGTTTTTCCTATTAAATCTGATCTAATATTATTTTCATAATATGTTTTTAGTGAAAGAAGAATTTTACGATTTTCGCCTGACTGATTAGAAAGTAATGAATCATAATAAAAATCAAATCTTGTTTTGGATCTTACTTCTGGAAAAACAATATTAGATAAATCTAGAATTATTGGTTCAGATTGTCGTCTTTCGCGCATAAAATAAGCGGGAATAAGTTAAAAAAATGAAAATTGAGAAGATAGGTTTAAAAAAAGTTGAAAATAATTCTTAAAACAAATGAAAACAAATTAAGTGTCGTTGAAATTTTTCCAGGAAAATAATTCTTTCACACTTGACAATCTAGCATTCAAATTGCTAAATATAACATTTACAGAAACTTGATTTTTTGGCATAGACGTCAAACAAAGCAACTGTAAAAACAGACAATTAAATTTATAAATAAAAAATTAAAAAAAGTCAAATTCACCAAAATCTCAAACCAAGTCCCAAATAAGAACGTTTTGAATAAGAGCATTCTTGACAATCATTGTATAAGTAATTAGTTTGTAAATATCTTTTTTACATAATTTTATGCAAGTTCAACAAATCGCTATTTCTAAGTTTTTAAAATCAGCAAACTCTTTGATTATTCCAGTTTATCAAAGGGATTATGCTTGGAAAGTGGAAAATTGTCGTAAGCTGTGGCAAGATATTTTGGAGCTAAAAACCATTGGAAGGACTTCTCATTTTTTGGGAACTTTGGTTACAATTAATTCTGGTTTTGGTAATTATTTGGTAATTGATGGGCAACAACGGTTGACTACCATTTCAATTTTTATCTTGGCTCTTAAAAATGTTTTGAAAAAGAAAGTTGAGAAAATAGAAGAGGAGGTTAGACTAGAAAAAGTTTTGGAAGGCTATTTGATTGACGAGGAATCTTTATCTCAAGAAACAAGGATAAAACTGAAACCAAATAAATCGGATAACATTTATTTTCAAGAAATATTTAATGAGAATCTAGACACTTCTTTAGATTCAAACATCATATTAAATTTTTTGTATTTTGTAGATATTTTAGCCAAAGAAACTGATTTAGTTAGCATTTTTCAAACTTTTCAAAGATTAGAAATTGTCTCTATTAACTTGATTCAAAACCAAGACGACCCACAGCTTATTTTTGAAAGTTTAAACTCAACTGGGGTAGATTTGACCGACGGAGATTTGATTCGTAACTACATTC
>JBIIDY010000069.1:0-8587 GCA_044238065.1 Limisphaerales bacterium
TTTTGAATTCTAAGCACTTTTCCAAAAACTGAAAATTTTTTAAATCATATTTTTGAAGGTTATCGTAAAAATCAAACGGAATTAGGAAATAGGTCTAATTTATTCTTATGCCTAAAATCACCGCAAAACGCCAAATTGGTCAATTCATTGAGCAACTCAGAGAGCAAAAAGGTTGGAGTCAGTTGGAAATGGCCAAAAAACTTGATATTGAGCCAGAAATGCTCGTCAAAATGGAGTTGGGTCGTCATAATTTTAGCACCGAAATGTTGGAAAAAATCAGCCAAATTCTTAACCACCGTATTGTCAAAATAGATCAGTCTATTGATTTTGAAGTGGAAGGAGGGCATGAGCTGAGCGGTGAAATTGAAGTCAATTGTAGTAAAAATGGGGCGATGGGGCTTTTGTGTGCCAGCCTTTTGAACGAAGGTGAAACGATTTTACACGGTATTCCTCGTATTGAAGAGGTTTTTAGGATTATTGAAGTTTTGGAAAGTATTGGCGTGGACATTGCTTGGCAAGATTTTGAAACGGTTGCAATTAAAGTGCCAAAAGTTCTGGAAATGGGCGACATTGACCGCAAAACTGCCGCTGCCACTCGGACGATTATTATGTTTTTAGGCCCCCTTATCCACCTCCTGCCAGAGTTTAAAATTCCTCAAGCTCAAGGCTGCAAACTGGGCAAACGCACCATCAGTGCTCATGTCTATGGCCTAGAAAAAATGGGAGTTCGTGTCAAAGTTACCAAAGATAGCTACGATGTCAAAGTACCTAATTTTCCACTTTTTAAGCCAACTATGGCCAATTCTGTTCGTGAAATTGTGATGTATGAATCTGGTGACACGGCTACCGAAAACCTAATTCTTGCAGCTGCCAAAATGCCAGGCAAAACCGTGATAAAATTCGCTTCCTCTAATTATATGGTTCAGGATGTATGCTTTTTCTTGCTGAAATGTGGAGTTAGAATTGAAGGCATCGGCACCAGCACTTTGAGTATTTGGGGGGTTGAGAAAATTAATAAACAAATTGAATTTTTTAATAGCGAGGATCCAATTGAGGCAATGACTTTTTTGAGCGCTGGGATTTGTACCAATTCACAAATTACCATTAAAGGGTGTTCAATGGACTTTTTGGAGCTAGAAATTTCTAAGCTGGAAAAAATGGGTGTTAAATTAAAACTATCCAAGAAATATAAAAGCCGCAATACTTTCACCAACCTTGTGGATATTACTACTCTCAAAAACCCTGAAGGACTCAAACTCAAAGCTCCTACTGACAAACTTTACGGTGGGCCATTTCCTGCGATTAACATTGATAATTTACCATTCTTTGTGCCAATTTGTTGTCTAGCCAAAGGGACATCTCTAATCCACGATTGGGTTTTTGAAGAGCGTGTAATTTCATTTATGGAGCTAAAAAGGCTCGGAGCTGATATGATTCTGGCTGATCCTCATCGGGTTTTCATTGACGGGGTTAACTCTTTCAAACCAGCTCAGGTTGTTTGTCCACCAATTTTACGTTCTGGTATGGTTATTTTGATCGCGATGATGTCCGCTGACGGCACTAGCACGCTACGAAATGTCTATTCAATCAAACGAGGCTACGCCCAAATTGCCGAAAGACTGAACACACTAGGAGCCAAAATTACCGTAATTTAGGATTATGCCCAAATTCTTACAAACTTGCATAGATTTTAGTTTTTCAAAATTGAAGATATTGATATTTACAAGCCATAGGGTGTCATCACGAATGAAACAGGTATAACAAGAGAATTAACCAGTCAAAAGCAAATTAAGGGTCATCACGAATGAAATGTGACCTTGTGGTAAAATCTAGTAAAGTTAAAAAAGATTGCTTCGCTCACTCGCAATGACAGGGAAAGATTGCTACGCTTTACCCTGTTTCCTTTGGTGGTCTGTTGGCTACGCTCTGTTCACTGTGTTCACCTAGTCGCTTTGCTCCTGCGTTTGGTCTCTTTGTTCCCGCACCCATACACCCATTCGCAATGATAGAGAAGATTGCTTCGCTTGCTCGCAATGACGGGGGGAAACAGGCTCGTAATGGCGTGAAAATTAGGAATTAAACAGTGTAAGTTGGTCTGGACTTGGGTATATTTGAACGCAAGAATTGCAATCAGCTGGTTTTTTGAGAAATTAGTAACTATAACTATCTAAAATGCAGAAAGAAAAGTGGAAAACAGAATTTTAAAACTTTAGTCAAAATAAAAAAATGCCTTTTTCAAGCATTTAAAGATTGTAATTGGTGGACCCTGAGGGAATTGAACCCTCCACTACACAGTGCAAATGTGTCATTTTACCGCTAAACTAAGGGCCCTACTACAAAAGAAAACATAAATACAAAAATAAATTTTGTCAAATAAAAATTTTCAAAACTGTTCTAATTATTCCAAATTTCGTTATAAAAGCTAGAAAATTAAACCAGAAAATATATTTCAAAATAGAATAACCAGTTTCAATATCTAAAAAAAACAAAACACCTGCTAAAAAAATTCATCAAAATCTCCAATATTTTCTAACTTTTTCCAAGTGTTGGTTTGCCACGAGATTGTTAAAATTGGAACTAAAAAAAATAAACAAAAATCAAAACTTGACCAAAACCAAAAAATAAGTATTGCTGGAATAAAGATGTTGAAAATCTGAAAATTTAATTATGCCCAAATCTACCAAAATCCAAGAATCCAGTCAAAATGTTGAAAATACTCAAGGTGTAGAAAATCCAGTACAGGATGTTGAAAACAAAAGTAGAAAAGCAACTTTTTTACCCAAAATTCCCCAGAAAATTACGTCAGAAAATAACCAAGCTGGTAAAAATAGCAAAAAAACTATTAACCGAAGACTGCCCAAAACCAAAATCATTTCCAAAAATACTACAACCGATATGAACAAAAAAACAAAACTCAACGATAAAACTAACCACGCCATTTTGAATGAAACCAAACCAATTGAAATCAAAGTTTTTAAAAATTCCAGAGGTTTGATGCTGATTTGGCTAATAATTATCTTGATTTTTGGTGGAACTTTTTGGCTAATTTTACAAAATAATTTTTCCCAAAGTGATAGTCCGCAGGTTGTCCAAGCAAATTTTTCCAGCTCGTCAAGTCTGGCAGTTTCCAGTGAAAGCTCAATTTCCAGCAGTCAATCTTCCAGCCAAGCCCCTGCACCCAAGATTTTGATTGATAATAAGGGGCAGAAAATTACTGAATACATTAAAGCTAAAAGTGGGGCTGATATGGGTTTTATTAGCAGTCTTCATCTGGAAACACTTGGAATTAAGCCACCAATTGACGTGAGCCTCGTGGAGCAGAGTTTTTGGCAAGAGAGTGCTGAAAATAACTCACCAAATTTAACATCAGAGTCAACTCAATTACAAAGTTCAAATCAAAATTCCGACATTTCAAACAGTAGAAATTCAACAAATTCTAATTCAAACAATTCTCAAAAATCCACCGAAAGACCTCCCAAAACCTTAGCTGAAATCATACCAGAGCCAACCGAATTGGAAAGCCCAGAAGTGGAGCCAAAAACCACCTTAGAGAAAAAAAATTTGTTAGTTTTCCCAAAATACAACATTGAAGCTCCTATAATTCATTTGACTTTTGACGATATGAATGCCCGCGATAAAAACGGCAACATTGATTTTAGCAAGGATGTTAATTTTCCACTAGATCGTCCAAATTGTAAAATTGCAACATATAGAGACACTTGTCATCCAGTCCAAAAAGCCCTTGAAAAGGGAGTTGTCCACTTGCCAATCTCGGTTCAGCCCGGTGAAATCGGCACCAGTTATATTGCGGGACACACCAGCAACTGGAGCTTTATCAAAAGTGCTTATAATAGCGTTTTTAAACCACTTGAAGGACGAACCAAAAACGGTGAAGAGTTTTTTATTTATGACAATTGGGGTAGAAAGTTGAAGTTTCGCATTTTTGAATCTTTGGAGATTAGGGCTGAAGATTTGGAAACAGCCTACAAAAAATTTGACGATAAAAGAACGATTACTTTACAGGGTTCAGTCTTAAAGTGGACAAATAGTGGGCTACAACCGACACATCGCTGGCTGAGTCGTGGTGAATTAGTATTGGAAAATTCTGGTCAAAGCTCTGGTAGTCAAAGTTCCAGTAGTAGCGAATAGGAAGCTTGGTGAAAAATAAAAACCACAAATTACTTTTCAAATCTAAATTTGGTAAAACTTGATACTCTTGGTACTAAATTCCCCTCAAGAGGGGTGGACACTGAAAGTGGACGGGGTGTTTTTTGTGGCAGCCTGAAATCTCCAAAAACAGTTTTTTGACTATTTTAAGCATTTTTTAATTTCGTGGTTCAAGCTAAAAAAACCAATAAATCAACATTGTCTTTCATTTTCCATTTTTTGATTGCGAAATTTTCTAAAAATCTCAAAGCATCCAGAACTTTGACTAAAATAGCCAATTCTAAACTCGTCGCCACTGCTCGTGCTGGTGTAAAGGTAACACTGCTTCAAATTTTTTGCCAAATTAAAATTACAACTTGGAAAATCCTTATAAATTTCAGCGTTTTTTTGAAGTGTGTCAAAATTGAGAATGTTCGGGCAACGATAAGGAATTTGGCGTTTTGGAAAGGTGTTGGAATAAACCCCAGAACGATCTTTTGGCCAAGAATTCGTAGGAATATAAGTGTGATTTTCAATTTCTGGCAGCGATCCGTCCAAATGTTGCCGTAAAGTTAATTCGTAATCAACCTCGTTCAAATCACGAGAACAGACTGATTTTGGATAAAAACGCCCGCTTTCTATCATACTAGAATTTTGATAAAAATTTTCCAAAGCTGGGACAATCTGGTTGAGTATATCATTTTGACGCTGGCGATCACGGTTGTAATTATTCTGGTACAAAAAACCAAAACCCACGATTCCACAGAGAGTTATCACGCTAAAAAACATCACAAACCACTCGAGACCGTTAATCGGGCGATAATTTTTGTTGTCAAAACTGCCACTGTAAGTATTATAAATAGCTGAATTCATATTTTTTTGGTTTATTTTTTTTTGGGAAAGTTGAACAAGTTTTAATTACAAACAATAAACTCTTTTTTAACTTTATTTTTTTATTTAGGATACCAAAAGAGTTAAAATTTTAAACAAAGAAATGAAAATATCTGAAAAAATTCAAAAAAATTACAGATAAGTTTTATTAAATTGTCAATTCACATATTATCAGTATTGCCAAAAGAATGTGAAAAATCATTTTAAAAAAATCTAGTAAAATTCCAAAAATTTATTTCAAAGTATCCATCTTTTTTAATCCAAAAAATTAAATGTGATTTTAGTTATAATTTTAGCCAAAATTGATTTCTCATTGTTTTGTTTTTTAGTCAAAATTAGAGAAGCTTACTTTGAAAAATTTAAGGCACAACAATTTTGATAACAAGCCAAAAAATTAACTGAATTTACTTTCAATCTGGTACAAATTCCAAAAAATAGACAACACAGTGAGCGGGCCAATACCGCCAGGACTTGGGCAAAGTTTAAATGACAAATTACTTTTTTCTAATTCAACTCTGTCCACATCCCCAACCAAAAAACCGTCAGATTCGCTAGTTGCAGCGTCAATCAAAACTACATCATTTTTTATCCAAGAACTCTGCACAAGACTAGGTACTCCGCTGGCAGCAATCACAATCTCAGCTAGTTTTGCTAGTTTTATTTTGTCTGGTGTATCTTTGTTGAGAGAAATTATGGTGGCACCAGTTTTTTGAAAATAGCTCAAAAGTGGCGTTCCCACAAGTTTTCCCTGCCCAATAATTGCCACAATTTTACCAGTTAAATCTAGTTTCTGATTCAAGAAATTCTCAATTTCCCCAATTTTTTCCTGTGAGTTTTTTAACTCTATATTATCGTTCATTTTACCAAATTGATCGGAATTTTGGCTGTCTTTATTCTGGTTTTGGTTTAGCTTTTGGTTGAAATTTGAATTACTTCCTTCAATTTCCTCTTCAATTTTTCCCGGCAAAACTTCTTGCTTATTTGCCAAAAAACTTTTTAGCACAAGATCAATAGCTTGAATTGTTGGTGGTAATACGTTTTGATGCCAAAGTTTGGAATTGTCCGCTCCCAAAAAATCCACATCCAAAAAATCGCTCCAATTCACTGTTTCTACTAAATTTTCAAAACCGCTGGGCAATGGCAGCTGTAGAATTAGTCCATTTTTTAATTTTCTTTCAGCTTTTTGCGTACGATGATTTGGTAATTTTCCCTCGTTTTCGTAAGCTAAATAGTTGATAAAATTTTGAATTTGTTGAATTTTGGTTTCCTTCAGATTTTCTTCGGATAATTCTGTTTTGAAATTTGTTGAATTTTGCTTTTGCTTTATCAGTCCTATCTCGTTTTCTTGATCAAATTTTGCTTTGCTGTTTTCTTGTTTTCTACTAATTTTTAAAACTGCTTCTTGCCAATTTTCCCAAATTTTCCCATTTTTCCACAAAACTAAACCTTCTTCACTTTCTTCAAAACGATAATAAAAAGTTGAAGCTCCCAAACTTTCTCCCATTTTGACTTTCAAAGTGGCGTATTTTTCATTCGCTAGATTAGAACCAATTTGAATAATGTTTAGAGTTAACTTTCTATCAAATTTTTCCAAAAAATCCCCAAACCTACCCTTCAAAAAAGCTTTCATTTCTCTTTTGAGACTGGAATTATCAAAAATTATCTGAGCCATAATACCTAAAAAGTTAAAATTTTTCGTAAGTTGTGTCACTGAAATTCCCCTCAAGAGGGATGGCAACGAAGTTGACGGGGTGTTTTTATGACGGAAATATAATTAGAAAGTAATTTA
This sequence comes from Limisphaerales bacterium, assembly GCA_044238065.1. Classification (GTDB taxonomy): domain Bacteria; phylum Patescibacteriota; class JACMRA01; order JACMRA01; family JACMRA01; genus JBIIDY01. The sequence goes on from JBIIDY010000069.1 coordinate 6,827, forward strand.
AATATTAAGTAAACCATCTATTTTTTACCTTAAAATATTATAAGCTAATCAAAACCAAAACCTAATTATTCAAAACTAAGCCCATCGCCACGCCAGCCACCGAGTCAGTGATTGGCACCCCTCCTTGAAGCAAACTCAAAGTAGAGGCACAAGTGGAAGCCATACTGGTTGAGCCGTTAGAGCCAAGACACTCACTCACGAGTCTCATCGTGTAAGGGAATTTTTCCACACTTGGAAGCACGGGAAGAAGAGCTTTTTCTGCCAAAGCGCCGTGTCCAATCTCACGTCTGCCAGGCCCAAAATAGCGTCCAGTTTCACCCACAGAATAGCTTGGAAAGTTGTAATGGTGGATATAATTCTTGATTTCTTCTTCCTCAAAATTCTCCATATCGTCCAAAGTTTGTGCGTCCGCCGCTGTCCCCAAAGTCAAAACATTCAAAACCTGTGTCTCTCCCCGAGAAAACAAACTTGACCCGTGATTATGCGGTAAAACTCCAACTTGAGACAAAATTTGGCGTGTTTCATCCATTCTTCGCCCGTCAACTCGTTTTTGATTTTTTAGGATATTTTCCCGAGTCAAAAAAGTCAAATACAGATCCAAACTTAAATCTAACTGTTTTTTGATTTCACCGATATTTCCATTATAAATTGACAATAAATCAAGATTAACTTGAAGATTTTGGAGTATTTTGCTAAAATTTTGATACTCATTTTCAGTTGAATTTTTGAAATCTAAATAAAAAACTTGCCTATTTTCAACCTTGTAATTTAGGGCAATTTCTTGACAAATTCTGGACTTTCGCAACGCTTCAGTTTCCAACAAAAAATCTAATTTTAAGCTTAACAAAATATCACAAATTTGAGAATTTTCCCAGTTTTCCTTGCTTTTATAAGTCAAAATCACAACTTTGAAATTTTTCAGTTTTCGCTTGATTTGTCTCAAAAAAATCGCCGTTTGGTTTAGCTTTTGGTTTAATTTTTCATCCCAATCACTTGTGTCCAGAACTAGAATTTTTGTTTCTACTAAACTATCCAAATCAGCCTCAATTTCAGCTTGGAATACTTTCATATTTTGGCTGCGATCGTGCTTATTTTGCCCATAAATTAGGCTTTCTAGTTGAGTTCGTTGTTTATCCCAAAAGAAAAAATACTTGGAATCTGGTAGTGAAATTGGTAAAAGAATTGACATAATTGGTAAAAGAATTGAATATATTTTTGGAAATTTCTGGAAAATAGATTTTGGAAAACTTGTCCTGATTTCTATTTTTGAATTAAATGTTTGAAGTTGATTTTGATGGAAAAATAATGGAAAAATAACTGAGAAACTGTAATAAATTAGCTGGAAAATTACTTGAATTATGAGATAAAAATGTAAAATTAGAATTAGAAAATTAGAATAAAAATAAAACCTATCAAACGGGAAAATTCCACAAGTCCAAGTTAAATTCTCAAATAATCTCTAATTTAATAAGTAATTTTAAAAAGTTTTTGTCAAATAGTTATAAATCACACTCCAAAAGCCATCTATATTTCACTTCTAAAATTCTCACCCACCCTAAAGATCATCCTGAAATCATGAAGTTATACCCAAACCAAACCCAACTTGCACTAGTTAATTTGTAACTTTCACGCCATTGCGGGCTTCTTTGTTATTGCGAATGAGTGTAACGAATGGGTGACCAAAGGGAACAGAGGCTAACGAAGCAATCTTCTGGGTCAATGCGTGCGCCCCCCCGGCCGCCCGGGGGGGGGGGGGGGGGC
>JBIIDY010000070.1:0-8421 GCA_044238065.1 Limisphaerales bacterium
TGTTTGCAAGACATACCTTCTTTCTGACTAATTTAAGAGAGATTGAACAGGGTCTAATCAACCAAAGATTTAATTTCTTGAAATTGCACAAGATTATCTTTCACTATCAACCGTAAAACCTGATTTGTATCCAAATAATAGGTAATCATTCTAGTTTTTATTTTTGTATCTTTGAGTTTTTGCCTCCAAAATAGCTTTATCCAAATTTTCCTGTAATAAATTTTTGTCAGGTTGAATATTTTTGTGCAACAAATCCAAAATTTGATTTACTTCTTTTTGACGAGAACGAAACTCAACAATATTATTTTTTTCTATTATTTCTGCGAAATCTCCATTTTTTAGACCTAAATTCTCCAAAAAGGCTTTGGGTATGGTGATTTGACCTTTGGAAGAGATTTTGACAGTTTTTTGTAAAACTTTATTGGACATACAAGTAATTCTCACAAAGTAAAGCGATTTTGTCAAGTAAAGGAGTTTGGAGTTGGTGGGGAATTTATTTCAAATATTTTTTGACTGGTGGTAAGTTTTTTTAAGAATTAGAATTAATTTTTTTTACTTAATTCTTCAATTACACTTTTAATATTTCTATTACCAACTATATTTCTATTACCAACTATATTTCTATTACCAGCATCTTTACTTTCATCATATTCTGATTTCAAAACATAGTTAGATAATGCATATTCTGTATAAATTATTTTCTTTTCATCTTCGCTCAAACTACGATAAACATCTTGAAAAGTTAAATTTTTTTGCATACCAAAACTACTCGTGGTAAAACTACCCAAACCTTTTACTGCCATTTTACCAATCCACTCTTTCTTTTTTTCAAAAGTAATTTTAGATAAATCTATTGTTTGTTGGATATTTAACTGTGTGGTTTCTGGTTGAATAATACTTTTAGTTTTATCCGGATTACTGTTTATATATTTAACAACCTCTGTAAGTGGATAATAATTAGCTATTCCCATTGTTGAAATTTCTTTACCCTTATGTTCAAGTTTTACAATAGAATAACCATTTTCAGATCTCTCTGTTTTTACTGTGTAGATCTCACCATCATGACCGACTAACTTTGTACCAATAGCTAAATTAGAGTTGGTATTTACCGTTAGGATTGATGATTCAGACATTGATCTAGGTTCGAATGTTTTACTGGAATAAATAATTTTTTTTAACTGTTCTGGAGTTAATCTCTCAACTTCTTCTGCAGTAATAAGGCTACTACCAATTTCCTGATTTAAGGACTGTGGAGACTGACCTGCCGATACTTCTCTAATTTCCCTACTACCCCCACCTGTTTCTACCCTTTTGGTAAATTTTATTCCGTCATTAGTTATTTCTACTCCATAATTTCCTATTAGCTGATTTAATACTCCTAAAGGTGTTTTATCTGTAAGTATCGCTACATAGTTATTTTGTATAGCTTCTAAATAATAATCATAATTATTCAAATCTTTACGACCTAATATTACAATTGATCCAGCAGGGACATTGTCTCTTTCCAAAAACTCTTTTGTACATCGCAACTGAGCCGTATCAACCGCTTCTTGTAGCTCTATAGGTAATTTTGGATTTGGTGAAATGTTTTTTAGACACTCGTCTTTTTGTTCTTGAGTTTCTAAATGACTAAGTAATTTTTGCCATTCGTTAGGTCTTCTTAATATTTCATTTCTAATCTTTTTCGCTTGTTGATCTTTGCCGTTGTAAGGTTTTTCAGGATTTCCTGGCATTCCTATTCCTCCTCCGTCCGGTGGAGTTGGAGGTTCTGTTGATACTCTTAAAGCAAGTGGTGGTTCTGTAGGGCGAGGTTTTGATGCAATATTTACATTTTTGGTTATGGTAAAGTCTTTAGTTGTATTATTAAATGGAAATCTATTAAAACCGTTATTAATTGTACAATTACACATTAAAACATCATTCTCTAAATAAAATATCACATTTGAAACAACATCTATACCTTTTTTCACACTATAATTAGGAATAAGCTCAGTAGAAAAAATAGTGGATAATTTATCTAATGTTGTGTTTTTATTTATACTATTATTTATCAACTTTTCTATACTTGTACCGATTTTGTCGTGTATAATCAAAGGTATATTATTATTTTCGTCTTTTTCTAAATCATTTTTTAAAATTCTAACAATACCTACAGATCCTATTTCTTCTTTACTTCTCTCTCCTCTTCCATTTCCATTTCCGTTGGTAGAAGTTTCGCGGGTAGGTTCTGATGAGTATGGAACGGTAGTAGCATTTTTGGCTGAAGTTTCTTCTGTATGGTTACTTGTAGAAGCTATATTTTGTTGACTTGCTATAATAAATATGTGTTTTGGGATTTTAGTGTATGCCGGAATTGTAGTACCTCTAAAATCTGAATCTAGTAAAGAGTTTATTGTATGGCGACCGTTTTTTATATCATTAAATACAGGATCAAAAGTAGCTAATAATTTCAATGTTCTTCTTAATGACTCTTTTAAAACTTCTTTATTTGGTGATTCAATAACATTTTGTAATTTTAATGTATCTAATATTTTATTAGTCCAATCTTCAACAGAATCAGCCCCGAAGAATTCTAAAATTTTAGGTTTATTTTTTTCAAATTTCTGTCTTTCTGAATTTGGTTTATTACTAGAGTTATCAGGAGTATACATACAAAAAATAAAAATTTATAAATAAAAAGTAATTACTTAATTTATACTAAAGTAACATCATAACTAGTAGCATTTGGATCTTTTTCATTATTGTTGATTGTTAAAGGGTCTCCAAAATTACCTTCAGTATAGTCATCGTCTTCCTCCTCTTCCTCCTCTTCTACACTTACCGTTTTTGTATCAGGTTGGCTTTGATTTGCAAATTCTACCAAGGTTTTTAGGACTGTGATTGTTTCTTCGTTGAGTGTTGAAGAAGGGAATTTCTTATCTAATATTTTATCTAAAATATGTTTAATTACCCTTTCCTTCTCTTCTTTTATTCCTGTTTTATTTCTAAATTCAATCATTCTATTAATTTTTTCTTGTGTGTTAGTAATAGATAATTCTTTTACAAAATCTGCCAAAGTTTGATTTTCGTTTATTTCTGTGTTTAGTAATTCTTCGTATTTTTCTTGGATTTCATCATTTTGTTTTTCAATAGCTTCCAAAATTTGTTGTCCAACGATTAATTTAATTTCTCCAGCTTTTTGCTTTCCTTGTTCATCCCAATATTGTTCGTCCAAACCATCTAACAAGGCTTGAGTTGCTCCATCTAAGTCAACATCATTCCAACCTCTATTTTTTAGTTCATTTTTAATACTTTCTCTTACATCGTCTGTATCAAGACCATTTTTAGGATTTTTCAATTCTTCAAAAGTGGCATAAGATTGTTCATCTTCTAGGTTTTTATTAGGATTTTTTCCAACTTCATCATTAGCTTTTTGAGATACACTAGCTAGAGTTTCATTGTTATTAGTTTTTTTAGTTAAACTTTTAGCCAAATTATCTATTTGTGTAGTTAAATTTTTTACTCTTTCTACCTTTTTTGCTTCATTATCAGCAAAATCGTTTAATTTTTCGTCTGTTGCTGTTGTGGTATCTGGTTTTGTAGGTTCAAATTGGGCTGATACAATGTTTAAGATTTTTTCTACAGTTTCTTTGTGAGTCTCAAGGGTGTCTTTATTTGCCTGACTGCCTAGATTATTATTTATTTGTAATAAATCATTTTTATATTGTATAATATCTTCAGGTTTTAATTCATTTCTATATGAATAATTTTCTTTAACTAATGTTTTTCTCGATAATAATCTATCAGAAATCTTGGTCCAGAGTCTATCATTACTAATCGCTTCATTAAGACTTACTGTATTTCCATCGGACAAGGTTATTTTTTTATTATTAAATAATTGCCCTATCTCGTCTCTCAAAACTTTTAGTTCTTTCGCTTCAGCATCATTTCCAGTTTCTGTAATTCCACACAATACATCAGCTATTTTTTTAATTTGTTGTACAGCAACACTATCAGCTTCACTTCTCATTCCATCATCTAAATATACAGAGATATGTTGTAAAAATTCATTATTATTTATATTTTTTAAACCTAGTTTATCTCTAATCTCATCTTCTATTTGTTTTGGTATATTTTCTCCATTTATTACATCATCTAAATATTTTTCTACAATTCTATCTCTACCTCCTATATTTGTTATTCTCTTTAGTTGATCTTGATACTCTTTTCTTAATTTTTCATTTTCCTGTTTCAATTTTTCCGCTTCCTTTCTTTCTTCCTGTCTCAATTTTTCCTCTTTGTCATCACCACCATCATCAGGATTTCTTGTTTCGGTGTTAGTAGAGTTTAAAACATCGTAGACTTTTTTAGCAATAGCTAGTTTTTCTGGGGTTAGTTTGTCTTTATTGAATGTAATATCATATACAGCTTGACCAACTATATTTTGTGGTATTTTAATAGTTAATTCACCTTCATAATTTTTAACTTCGTTAATTTGAGAAATTGTTTGCAACATATTTTGATCTAAACCCAAATCTGCTAAAAAATTTCCATATCTATAATCTGTTGTTGTAGGTGTTTTTTTATAACTATCCCTAATATGTTGTTCAAAAGTTATTTCTTCGCCTCCTTTGCCTAATGGCAATTTTAGTTTTAAAAGGTCATCAGCTTGTTGGTTTAATTCTGTCTGGTCTTTTCTTTCTTTTTCTCTTTCTTGTTGCAATCTTTGGGCTTCTAATTGCTCTTGTCGTTGTGTTTCAGCTTCCTGCTGTTCTCGTACCCGTCTCTGTTCTTCTGTTTCTGCGGGTGTTACAGGGGCATTCTCGTGTAATTTTGGAGTAATGTAGCCTTGTTCAACTGCTAATTTAGCGGTTTTAGTATTTATATTCTCAATCATACTGCCAGCAACTACACCCAAACCTGTAAAACCACCAACAACAGTAGATGCCAAACGAGCTGTTCCTCCATAAATAGGACCATCAAAGTTGAATTGTCTAGTTCCGTTGATTACTTTACCGACAGCTTCCCCTCCATCACCAAATAAATCGTTAAATTTAGGGATTCGATTAAATGTCTCAATAACTTTTTTAGTAACTTCAGAATACACAGCACCGAAGGTATTTTCGTTCCCTGTAATTCCATCAACCCATTTACCAAGCCATTCAAGTCCAGTTGCATTATTAAATGATTCTTGAGCTTTTCCAGCTACATGTCTTCCCAGCTCCATATATTGACCATTATGAGTAGTAATAGTATCGCCAAAAGAGTTAAGAACTTTATCTCCATTTGCAACAGCTACATTTTGAGTACCATTTAGACCATTACCCATAGCACCAATACCAGCAGCAACTACTGAAAAAGCATTACCAATACTACACCAAATTGTTCCCTGAGTTACTCTTCCAAACCAACCTTTCCTAATTTCTTTTTTCTGATCTTTAGTAAGTTTTTCTAATTTAGCTTTTTCTCTATTTCTTAGTCTTTCTACAGGATTTACTTCAAGTGCTATTTTATCTTTTGGATTATTTACATCTAAATTATCTTCAATATCTTTAATCAAAGTATCAATATTAACCTCAGCAAGTTCTTCTGTTGTTAAGTTCTGGTCATTAAGTCTAAAGAGATTTTTTATTAGTTCTTCTTTGCATTGTTTATTTTTATTGTATGATAAAAAAGTAGCAGCAGATAAAGCAGCTTTTACTTCAACTAAATACTTTTCAATAGTATTCATTGATTTCAAAAACATTAAGGAATATCTAAGCATTTCTTTTTTTCTTGTTTCTTTTGTTTCAGCTGTTTCATTAGTATTACTAAGAGTTGCTATATACAAGTTTAACGAATCTATCGCCATATTTCTATAGCCTTTGACATAGTTTTCATTAGTAGGAAGTTGGCTATAATCCTGGTTTTCTTGATCTGTATGTTCTGGTTTTGGGTCTGCAATGTTTAATGGATCAACACCGTCAAGCAAAGCCAATTCTTCATTTAATCCCATTCCCCAATTTTCTACTCTTCTTTCTAAATTTTTATCTTTAGTTCTTCTTTCTAAAATTTCTCTTGCACCTGCTTCTGCAACACCTAAAACAGGTATACTAGCCCCGCCCGACCAAGGAGATGTTAATACAGTTGTAGTCTTACAAACTGCTGCCAGCATAAACTTACTTAAATACTCTTCCATCCTATTTTTTGCATCCTTGGCGGGATCTAAATATTGTTTATCTGTTAACTGACTATAGAAACCTTTATCAATATAATTAGAATGTTCTGCAAGAGTGGAATTTTGACCAATATCAAAAATTGATAATAAAACAACTTTACAAGACTTCAATTCATCTGCACTTAATGTGGTTTTTGAGTTATTTATTAACTCGTTAAATAGATTATTTATTTTAGTAGTTATTAGAGTTAATTCACTTCTTTTTGTATCGTCAAATTTTCCATCGGCACCAAAAAAACCTACAAAGGTATTTAAACTCTTTTTTAAAACATTATACATTGATGTACTAGTCATCTCCAAAGCAAGAATGTCTTTTGATTGTCCTTCACTAGTAACAAGATTTTTAAAATTTAAAGCTATTTTCTGTCCTGGCATTAGTTTTGTATCTAGCCTTGTATCAACTATTGTGTTTTGATTTTGTGCTTCTCTACTTGCACCTGGTTCATGTATAGAACCTACAGCCTTACTTGCTAGGGCAAGAGCTAATTTCTCAAAATCTTTTTTCAATTGTTGAATATTTTGTTGAGGATTTGATTGAACTTCAGGGGTTGTAGCAAGTGTTTGTTCTGATCTATTAAGTGTTTGAGAAGACATACTGAATTATAAATAAATATTAAAAATAAATTATATTTGATTGTATTTTTTGATAATTGTTTCTTGGTTTTTTTCTATTTCAATACCAAAATTATAAAGTATAGCTTGAAAATTTGAATGATCTTTAGACGGTGTTAATTTTAACCATCTATTAATATTAGCTGCTGCATTTTTTATAGCTCTACCTTGAAAACCAATTAGTTCTGAAATTATAAATTTCATCTTTATAAACCTTTCAGTATCATTATCTTTTGATTCAGCTAAAAATTCTTCACATTCAGCAAAAGTTTCAGGACTTATTATTTGCATCAAATTTGCATACATTTCTACAATAACATTTAGATGAATATCGTCCAAATTGTTGTTTTTCTTTTCATATTCATCACCATTTTCTTGTAGATAAGAATCCGCCATAGTTGAAACAAGGTTGACAATTTCCGTCTGATTTATAAGATCAGAAGTTTCTTTGTATTCCTTGTAATAGTTTGTTTTTATATTAGACATATCGCAAATATTTTGAATTAATAAAAGTTAAATTTTTTTGTAAAATAGTAATTAATAATCAATTATATCAAACAATTTTAGAAATGTAAATACATTAAAATATAATTTAGTTATAACACAAATTTTTTATTTAGTCAATATTTAGTCAATTAATGTCTTTTTATAGCCGATTCATTTACTTAATATCCTAAATTATCTTCTTAATCTTTTATTGAAGACTACTTTTTAAACAGTCTGTCGCTGCAGAGATTCTCGTAAGTATGGAAGTTCTAAATTTGACAAATAGCTAACTAAATATTTATATAGTTTTTATACTCAAATTAAAATAAAACAGATTAGGAAATTTTTATTACTAATTAACTCTATTAAATCAACCCAAAGGGTTCAATTAGAATTCTATTTTGTTTTTAAATCAGTTAATATATTCACAATTATTTCTATATTTTATGCCAGCTAAGTTTTTTAAATCCTATGATATCCGAGGTACTTATCCCGAAATTACTCCAGAAGTTTTTTATTTAGCTGGAAAAGGTTTGGTTTTGGAGGTTTTACAAAAGGAGAATTTGCCCACCAAAGTGGCTGTTTGCCACGATACAAGGCTTACCAGTGAGCTTTTTTATAAGGCTTTGATTCGGGGTATTTTGGACGGAGGAGGCGAGGTGATTCCTTTGGGAATTGCTAGTAGTGATTTTTTGTATGCTGCTAGTCAGTATAACAACATCCCCGGAGCTATAATCACAGCAAGTCATAATCCGAAAGATGATAACGGGGTCAAAATCGTCAAACACGGCTCTACAATGCTCGGAATGGACGAAGGTTTGGGTAAGGTTCGGGATTATGTGGTTGCAAATTTTGATACAGTAAATATTGATTTTGAAAGTTTGGAAATGCCAGTTTTGGACGAAAATAATAAAAATGAGGTAATTAAATATTTTAAATCTAAAATTGAGGAAATCGGTAAAATTAGTGAAGTTGAAAGTCTTTTGGCTGGCAGAAATCAAAAAATAAAAATCGCCGTAGATGCTGGAAATGCTATGGGAGGTTGGATTATGAATATTTTAAAAGATATGTATAAACAGGTAGAATTTATACCACTTTACTGGGAACTTGATGGCAATTATCCAAAT
>JBIIDY010000071.1:0-8418 GCA_044238065.1 Limisphaerales bacterium
TTTTATTTGAGCTATTTTGTTTGAAAAAAGTAATGACTTTTAACCTCAAATCGTTGCTATAGCGAGACATATTTAAACTGTAGAAAATATTTTACTTTTTGTAAAGGTTTAATAGGGATTAGCTATATAACTTCGCCAAATTTTTAGTTGTAATTGTTTTTACCACAAGATCACTTCATTTCATTCGTGATGACTCTGACCTCGTTCTTTTGGTTTTTGAAGATTTAACCTGCTGAGATTTACAAGCTTTTTCAAAATTACCAAGCACAAGTTAATGTTGGTTTGGGTATACCTCATTCTACAACCTTGTTCGCCACACACAGTCAGTCCGCTTTCAGCGTTCACCACTCCAGAGGGCAGTTTTAGAATAGTTTTAGATTATTTTCCACATTCTTTAACCTTTTTTGATTTAGTTTTAACAATTATTTTTGATTTGCCAAAGAAGTAGTTTCCACCAAAGAACTGGTTTAATGCCACCACGGGTTTTGATTTTTTGGTCAGTTTCAATGACTTTTTGAGCTAGTTTGGCTGACTTTTTTTCCAGTTTTCCAAAAACAATACTTAGGGCAAATTGCAAATCGTCTTCATTAATTTTTTTCCAAGCGGATAAATCGGCTGGTGGTGTTGACAAGGTAAAAAGTAGAGTTTGGCTTTCAATAGTGATTTGGTCGAGATGTTTTAGCGGGTCAGAAATCAGCTCCAAATAGTCCATTTTATTGATAATTTCTTGTAAAGAGGTGGTGCCACCAAGAATTTTGGTAATTTGGACTTCGGACATTTTTAGATCCAGTTTTTGGTTGAGAGATCTCGCAACAGATAGTTTGTCATTATCGCTAATTTTGAGAGTGTTAATTGAGAATTTATATTTTTTTAGTATGGTTTTATCGGACAAACTTAATTCTTTGGTTGTGTGAAGATAAATTTTAGTTTGTTCATCTTGGTGACTTTTTAAAAATTCGTTCAGGTATTCCAGACTTTCTTTGGTGAGCGTCAAGTTTTCAAAGTTTGCCACAAAAACCTTATTTTTGAGTTTTTTCCTGATATTTTCAATTTCATTATTGGGTTTGTCGGCGTACTCATTTTCCAAAGTTTCAAACAGGTTGTCATTTCCAATCAAGTTTTCCAGATCTGACCACAAAGACAAATTAATTTTTTCAATTCCAAGTTCTTGCCAAGTATTGTTCAAAAGTCCAAAAACCTCCAAAGAAAAGTCACTAGCAATTTGTGCCAAAAGAGCGTCCAAATCATCAAATTGTACCAAAGAAATCATAAAATTAGAAATAAAATTGACTTAAAAAATTGACTTAAAAATTCTTGTAAAAACTTTTTTAAAATTAGCTAAACTCAAAAATTAGCCAAATCAAGTTTGTGTTGAACTGTGATAACAAGGAACGACTTTTTTCAAATTGTCAAAAATAGATAAATTTCACGATTTTAGTAAGTTTTTAGATAGTTTTGGGGCTTATTGTCAAGGTTTCCCAGCAAAACACCACTTTACCTATAAACACTATTTTTACCAGAATGTCCACCAATTTTGATCAGTAAAAGAGTTAATTCACCATCTTTATATTCCCAAATAATCCGAATATCGCCCGTAACTCTACAGCTCCAAGCATCTCCAACTTTGTGTGAGACAGCTTCTGGGTTTGTTAATAACTCGGCAAGAGCAATATCAATCCTTTTTTCTAAAACTTGATTATTTTTGATTAGTTTTTTGTATTGCTTTTTAAAACCATCGGAAAATTCAGCTACAAACATAAATTAGCTTTTTAGTTTTTGTAATAAATCATCAATAGAATTAGCTTTAGTGGATTTTCCATCACAGATTTGTTGGCGAGAAACTTCAATTTCTTCTAGGTCTTCAATAGTCAAGCCCAGTTCATCAAGGTAATCTTTACTACCCCTGGCGATTAGCATTTCTACTGATTTATTAACATCATAAATAGGATAATTTGCCATTATCAAATCTAAAACTAAGGCTAATTTGCGTTTGACTGTAATTTGAGTTTTGGTTTTAGCAACAGACATAAAAATAAAATTTTAGTAAGATAAAGTTATACTAAATACTACTTAATATTATTTAATTTGTCAACCCAAAATCACCTCAACTTCCCCATTCGTCAATCCATACATCTCAAAGACTAACTCGTCAATTTGGTTCTCTAGGTTTTTTATAAATTTATTTTTCCATTATTATTTTAATATATAGCCAATCCATACAGTACCTTTACAAAAAAGTCAAAATTTTTCCAAAAATTAAATTACCTATTTTATATCTAAAATACAAAGAAAGTATAAATTTCATACTTTTTAAACTGACTAAAAAATGTAAAGGTTTGATAAGGTTTCGCTATACTAGTCAAAACAACTCCACACAATAGATATTTTCACCACCAACAATTCCTAAAACATCAAAAAAAATCACTGACTTTTGAGCAGTTTGGAAAAGTAGTAAAAGAATGGGAAACGTTGGAAATATGTATTTGTAGAATTTTGTAAATCTTGATAATTTTTAGTTGACTTTGAATTTTTTGGCTGAAAAAACTAATTAAGATTATCTGGAATAACAAAATTGGGTGTTTGTGGTGGTCTATTATTTGACTGATTGACTTGATTATAAGATTGATTTGGGTTTCTTGATTGGGAAATTTCTTGATAAAAGTTTTTGGGGATTTGAGTTTGGTTTAGTTTTGGTTGATTATTTTGATAATTATTTGAATATGTTTCTTTTTGATAATTTTGGTCACTAGCTGTGCCATTGGCAGTTTGATTTGAAATAGGTTGATTTGGGATTCTATTTTGGTTGTAGTTTTGGTTTCTATTTTGGTTATAATTTACATCTCGGTTTGGGTTAAGATTATTCGGACTAGGGTTAAAATTTTGGCTAAAATACTGATTTGATTGTTGGTCAAATTCTTGACTACTGGTAAAATTAGTGGAATTCTTATAGTTTTGAGGTGGTTTTGGATTGTTGCGAAAATTTTCAAAGCCGACATTGGTAGGTTGAGCTTCAAAATGTGTGTATTTGGAAAGAATTTTGGAAAGGTGAAAATACTCCCAAATCTGCAAAAAAACCCCAGTCAACATCAAGAAAAAAGTATAAACCGCCATTTTTTGTCCAAACTCAGCAAGGCCAAACACTGTTGACAAGGGAATCAAGATGAAACTAACCAAACTTGCCATAAAAACAAGGCGAACTGACCAGCCGAGTAACCACCAAAATAGCCAAACCCCCACAAAAAAAGTACTTTCAACATCCTTACTCCAAGTAAAAAAACCCACAGTTAAAACTACCGCTAACAAAAAAAATATTGTTTTAGTCAAAAGATCTCGCCACACTCTTTTAAAAATTACAGAAAGTTGGGCAAACATAAAGCGGTTGACTTGTTAAAACAACTCTAAAAATAAGTTATCATTTTGTTATCATTTTTAGAAATAAGGTTTTTTGGGTTTGTGTTGTGGTAATTTTTGTTAAGAATTTGGAATTTTTTCCTATAATTAGAGAGTTTTTAGATATATTTTTCAAAGATTTTATCATTTGTTAATTTTTTATATTAGACCTCCTATGCTCAAATTATTTTCAAAATAAAGTAAAGTAAAAATTGTAAATTCTAGTCAAAATCTTGTAAGTTTCAAGTTCAAAAAATTAATTTTTAGGTATTTTCCAGACGTTGAAATGCCAAAAAAATCGTGAATAAATTTCGCTAAATTGTCAATCACTGCACTTCAACACATTTTCTTGAGGGAAAACATACATCCCTTCACTTCTGTTCACTGTGTTCACCTAGTCGCTTTACTTCCTGTACTTGGTCTCTTCACTCCCGCAGGCATTACTAGCATTGCCAAAATGTCGTTCAACACATTTTACTTTTTTCATTCTACTTTCTGCAAATTGCTTATTTTACGTTTAATTTTTATTTTTTCTATTCAAACGCTATTGTGGAGGTGGAATTCTGTAGATAATTTCTTGTAAAAGTGTATCAATTCCAAGCCCAGTTTTACCACTAACTGACAAAATCAAAGACTTGTCGTAACCCAAAATTTTTTCAATTTCCTCACTTCTCGCGGCCACATCAGCATTTGGTAAATCAATTTTGTTTAGAACTGGAATGATGGTCAAGCCTTGCTCCACCGCCGAATACAAATTGGCTAAAGTCTGTGCCTGAATTCCTTGCGAGGCGTCTACCACCAAAATTGCCCCTTCACAAGCTGCCAAAGAACGACTAACCTCATATGCAAAATCAACATGTCCGGGAGTGTCAATCAAATTGAGAATATATTTGTCTTTTTTTGGCAAGTTTTCATCCATATTTTCCACATTTTTTGGTTCAAAATTATATTCCATCCGCACTGGTGTCAGCTTGATAGTAATGCCACGCTCCCGCTCCAAATCCAGAGTATCCAAACCTTGCTCTTTCATTTCCCGTTTTTGGACAGTGCCAGTCAGCTCCATCAAACGGTCAGAAATCGTGCTTTTGCCGTGGTCAATGTGGGCGATAATACAAAAATTGCGAATAAAATCTAAAGACATTTTTAGAATAAAAACAAGCAAATCAAAATTGTCAAATAGAAACTAAATAATCAAATTTTGTTGGTAAAAAAAGAAGAAGGGTAAGATTCTCATAAAAATTGGCAGAAATCCAATCTTTCCAAAAACTAGCATTATTATAACTAACTCCCTCATTCTCGGCGGGTGGCTTGGAAGTGCTGAAATCTCTTCCTGACAATCCTGTTGACAGTTTTTCTTTTTTAACACTTTTTGGAAATAACTTATCTATCTGTTTATGTCTGAAAATAAAATAAATCTATTCAATTATAATAACAATACAAAAATCAGAACTGTTTCAATTAACGGCGAAATTTGGTTTGTTGCCAAAGATATCTGCGATGTTTTGGAAATAAGCAATTCCAGAGATGCTTTATCCAATCTATCGGAAAAAATGAAGCTAACTTTAATAGGAAAAGAAAGCCTAGTAGGTATTACCGACGACCCTTTTACAACTCAAATTGCTCTTATCTCCGAGCCAGGAATGTATAAATTGGTGTTTAGATCACGAAAACCCGAAGCTGAAAAATTTACCGATTGGGTAGTTGGTGAGGTTCTGCCGACAATAAGAAAAACTGGAAGTTATGGAATCACAAAACAACTTAGTCCGATGATGTTGAGATTTAGTCTCAATTCCAAACAAAATAGTGTACTTGGTTATTGGTCAATGCTAAATAAAATGGTGGAACTTTTTGCCCTGCCGCTAGAACACAATGGCTTTGAACTACCTGATAAAATTATTCCCGATATTAGCACTGGAATTTTGTTTAATAAATTTTTAAAATCCAAAGGCTACGAGCCAGAAAAAATCTGTAAAACCTACACTCATATTTACCCAGACGGAAGAGAAATAGTAGGTGTAAAACAATACCCAGACACACTCTATCCACTTTTTACTCAATGGTTTCAAAATGAATGGCTACAAAAAAATTGTGCTAAATATATTATAAAGAGAACTGACGAAGCTGTTTTACCTTATTTAAAAACAACTTTTCCTAGTGTGGAATACAAGCCAAAGAAAACTTTGAAATCCAAAACCACCAAACCTAAAAAATTAAAATAATTATTTCTATGCTAAATTCCCTCATTCTCGGCGACAATTTGGAAGTTTTGAAATCCCTTCCTGACAATTCAGTTGATCTTTGTTACATTGATCCTCCCTTTTTTAGTAATCGCAATTATGCCGTGATCTGGGGCGACAAGGGCGAAGTGAGGAGCTTTGAGGACTGCTGGGACGGCGGAGTGGACACCTACATCAACTGGATGTACAAAAGAGTAGAGCAAATCCACCGAATCCTAAAACCCACTGGCTCGTTTTATCTCCACTGCGACTGGCATGCAGATGCTTATTTGAGAGTTTATGTTTTGGACAAGATTTTCGGAGCTAAGAATTTTAGAAATGAGATTATTTGGTGTTATAATATTGGTGGTAAAAGTAAAGAACATTTCGCTAGAAAACATGACACTATTTTTTGGTACACAAAAAGCAGCAAATGGACTTTTAATACAGCAGATATTGGAGTTGAAAGAGATACTGGTTCAAAAAGCATGGGAGGAAAAATTGGAACAGATGAAAATGGCAGAGTTTATCAAGATAAAATTGTTAGAAAAACTGGAAAAATTTATCGTTATTATTTAGATGAGAAAAAAATCCCAGAAGATTGGTGGGTTGGTATAAATTCAATTCAATCAGGTGCCAAAGAACGAATCGGCTATCCAACACAGAAACCCGAAGCTCTTTTGGAGCGGATTATTAAAGCTAGTTCTAATGAAGGCGACACAGTTCTTGACTGTTTTATGGGCGGCGGCACCACGATTGCAGTGGCTCAAAAACTTGGTAGAAATTGGATTGGGATTGATCAAAGTCCTGCCGCTTTTGGGGTTACTCGGGCGAGGCTGGATATTCTCACCGATCAGGGAGTTTTTGGCAAAATTCCATTTGAAGTCCGAACCCAAAAATACGATTACGACGAGATCCGAAATAGCGATGCTTTTGAATTTGAAAAATGGATTGTAGAAAAATTTGGCGGCAAAAATAACGAAAAACAGCGGGGTGATTTTGGCTTGGACGGAGTTCTCAAAGCTGGAAATGTGCCGAATTTGCAGGGCGATCTAATGACTCAAGATGTAGTTTGGACTGCTGAAAATTTTGACATTGTGATTCAGGTCAAACGAAGCGACAACATCGGACGAAATGTGATTGACAATCTGCACTCGGCGATGAGAAGATTTAATAAAGATTTAAAAATGGCTTATTTACTGGCTTTTTCGTTCGGGAGCGGAGCCAAACAAGAAGTAGCGAGACTGGAACGGGAGGAAGGAATTGAAATAAGACTTGTGGAAGTGAGTAAAATCGTGCCACTGTCAACTCGTCCAAAAATTAAATTGGTGGCAAAAGAAAACAAGGAAGCTGGCTACTGGGAATTTGTGATTGAAAATAAAGATAAAAGTCAAATTGAATTTTACACTCTCCAAATCTTTGAAAAAACCAAAACTGGCACTTTTGAAACCAAGATTTTTGAAAACTTTCTTAAAGAAAACACCTACAATCAAGCCCTGAAAAAAGGCGAATACAAAATTGTGGCCACAGCAACCGACGAGTTTGGCTTGGTTGGACGGGAGGAGGTGAGTGTGGTGGTGGTCAATTAGCTTAATTATTTTTTGGTTTATTTTTTATTAATACAATCTTCATCACCATCACAATAATTAGAAATTGAAACTTTGTATCCGCAAAAACTACAGAGAATTTTTTCTATAACTTTTTTTTCTTCCGTTTTTTTCGTTTCTTTTACTTTACCATTATTTTGAAATAAAGTTTCCAGTTTACCTATTGCAATTATTAATTCTTGAGGAATTTCTTTAGAATTAGGATTTTCAGCCATAAAAATAAAAATTGTATTAAAAATAAAAATGTAATTCAAGATATAGCATAAAAAAATAGTTTGGTCAAGTAAAAAATAAATACAAAATTATAGCGACGGCAACCGACGAATTTGGCTTGGTTGGTCGGGAGGAAGTGGAGATTAGGGTTGCCTAAAATTATAAATTGTGTTATAATACTATATATTAATTTTAAAAAATTTTTAAAAAAATACTATATGTTTGATACCCCCCCCTCACCAGAGCGAGAGTCATTATTAAAAATTACAGATATTACTGTAGATTTTATAGATAAGAGTAAAAATATAAATGATATAAAGCTAAATGTCATCTACATGAGTAGACTTTCTTTAAAAGTTTTACTCTACGAAAAAGGAGATTTGAAAACAAAAATAGAAATCCCAAATAATATAGCAGCTAGAATTGCTTGCCTTTTGGAATTAAAAAAAGAGGACGGAAGTAATATTTGTAATCAAGCTCATTTTGTAGCTAAAATTAAGGGTAAAAGCCAAGATTTTGTTGCCTATTTTGAAGATGGTGGATGGTATGGATATTGGCAGTAAAACTAAGATAATACAAAATTATAGCGACGGCGACGGATGAATTTGGCTTGGTTGGACGGGAGGAAGTTAGTGTGGTGGTGGGGTAAGGGAAAATAGCTTGCTAAAATTTAAAAACTATGCTATGTTAAAATTTAATTTTAATTAAATATATTTTTGAATATGGAAAAAACTAATTTAATATGGAGACCTAAACACCCTACAATTTTGACACCTGCACCAATACAAACACCTACTTTAAATGAGGGGGGGGTAATTGAAACTCCTGAAAGATTTCTTACTTTTCTAATAACACATTTTGGAAATTATTTAAATCAACAGCTAGGCAGAGAATCAAAATCTTACTTAGCTTTTAACGGGGTTGGTCTTTCTATTCAAAAAAAGGCATTGGAAACTGGAATGGATCAATATGCCTACAATACAAAACAAATA
>JBIIDY010000072.1:0-8216 GCA_044238065.1 Limisphaerales bacterium
TTATTTGAGCTATTTTGTTTGAAAAAAGTAATGACTTTTAACCTCAAATCGTTGCTATAGCGAGACATATTTAAACTGTAGAAAATATTTTACTTTTTGTAAAGGTTTAATAGGGATTGGCTATATCAAGAATATTCCAAAGTCAGTCTGATTTTAGAACACCACAAAAATCTAGTGAAAATTATAGAAATAACAGTAGAGCTTTTGGTATAATTTAGTAGAATGAAAAAACCCTAGTAAATGACAACATGGTGAACACTTTCAGCCTAAAGTTTGTCAAATATACTCAAATCCAGGCCAAAATTGATTAGTAAATTCCCACCTTGTATATTTTCTATTGATGTGGTTTTGGGTATATCAAACAAAACTCTCCAAACTAAACTTTCCAGCCAGTTTTTAGTCAAAATGAATTTGAACTTTCTCAGTCTCGTATCAACTTTATGTTGAGGTAATTGTTGTGATTAGCCTTTTATGGTTCTTTTTTAGTTTTCATCAAGTCAAATAAGTTAATTTTGATCGGTTTTTTTTGGTGGAATTTTTTATTTTAATCTGAAAAACATAACATCAAAATCATTCAGTTTTTTTCGGGATTTTGCTGGTTTTTTTAGGGTAAATATAATAAGGGGTTTTGTTGAACTTTATTAAGGCGAACTTCAAAGTGAAGGTGAGTGCCGCTACAATTTCCGGTACAGCCCATTTTGCCGATAGTTTGTCCTTGAACCAGTTTTTGCCCTTTAGTAATCTGAACATATTCCATATGCATATAAACCGTCTGCAAGCCATTCCCATGATCCACAACCGCCATATACCCAAAACCGCCATCTCGCCAACCAGCTTCCAAAACCACCCCATCTTGAACCGCAAAAATTGGTGGAGAAGAAAAATTGGCAATATCACAAGCAATATGACCAGGTTGCAGGCAGCGAGAAATGGACCCCACTGCTGGCCAAATAAATCCAGACTTTTTATCATTTTTGTTAAGATTTTCAGTTTCTACAGCGGTGTAGCTAAGCATTTTTTGCCTTTGTTTGTCAGCTTCTTGGAGATTGGAAATTCTATTTTTTTCATCTTTTTGGATATTTGCAATTTTTTCAAAATCAGTTGTTGGCAGTAATAAAAGATTGTTTTTCCCAAATTTACCCGTTTTTTGGTTCCAAAAGGCAAGATTAGTTTCAATAATAACTTTGGCGTCAAGTTTGTAAATTTCGGCAAGCTGCTCGGCTTCGGTTTCTCCTGGAATGTGTAAAATATAACCATTTTCCCACGGAATGTAGATAGTTTTGCCAATTTCAGGTTCTTTGTCAGTTTCAATTTGATTATTAAACTTGATAGTGGCGATAGAAAGATTGTAAAGCTCGGCAAGTTTGGCAACGGAATCATCAGCTTCAAAAGTGTGGGCGATAATTTTTTTAACGCCAAGTTTTTTAATTTCTAGATTGCCTTGTGAATTTTGTGAATTAAATGAGCGAAAATCAATGACAGAGTTGCGTTCTTGTCTGGAAATTGTGTCAAACTGAACCTGGCTAAAATTATTTTTTTGAAAAGTAAAGTTGTTGAAAGTCTTGGAAATAGCTAAAATATGCCCAAAATTAAAACCAACTAGAATTAAAACGGTAAAAATCAATAAATAAAACTTCTTAACCAAAAACAAAAACTGATTTAAAATTTTCTTAAGTTTTTTGAAAATCCTCATCTGGAGTTTGCGAGCCTCAACCTTAGTTTCTAACCACCAAAAATCACGAATTAGTTCAGTTTTGAAAAAATCCCAAAAATCTTGCAGGAAAAATTGGTTTTTAGGTACGGCAAAATTAACTAAAAAGTTGACCTGGGAACTGCCTTCACTGTTTTGAACGGTTACCGGTTGATATTTTAGGTTAAAATTTTGAAAACTATTCTTCAGATTTGATTGAAAGTTATTATAAAATTGATGTGTCAACTTATCTTGAAAACTGTTCCAACCATTTCCTTGAAAATCTTTTTTGAAACTTCTTTTGATATTTGCCAGGTTAAAATCTAAATTAAAATTTTCCCTTGTGATTGGTCTAAATTTTTTTTGAAAAGTCTTATTTAAGGATTGAATCTGCCCCCAAAGTAAATAACTTTGCCAAACAACACTGCCCCAAATTTGCTGTAAAAAGGTGATAATAAGACCACCAACCAGCTTGATAAATTCATAGCTTTTGACTATTTGGACTTGAGAATTTGCCCAGATTTGGGTAGATTTTTGCGTGTAGTTTTGAATTGAGTTTTGAATTGAACCTTCCAGTTCTAAGTTTATTTTGAGTAAGGAATTTTGGGAAAATATGTTTTGAGTTTTTTCTATTTTTTCTTGGGCGATTTGGTAAAGTTTTTTTTCTAAATTAAGTTGATTTTTTGTTTTGTCAGTGCTTTGGAGCTTAATTTCAACTATTGTCTGGGTGAAATTTTTGGTTTGATTTTGGAAAGATGTTTGAATTTTTGTTTGAGCTTGGGAAATTTTTTGGTTAATGTTTTTTTGTAAAATGCTTAGATTATCAATTAAATCAAGTGAACTATTTAGCCAATTTTCTCTAAACTTTAAAGTTGAAAAATATAAATTTCCTGCAGGTTTTTCTGATTTGGGATTTTCATTTTGATTGTTGTTTTCACTGCCTTGGCTAATTTTTGCGGCTGTGTTAGTTTGATTTTGGAAGGCTGTTTCATTGGTTGAATCTTGTTTGACTAGATTTTTTGTTGAATTTTGTGTCAATTTTTTTTCATTATTTTCTGAGAAAGGTTCCTGTTTTGTAATATTTTCCAGGTTTTTCTGAACAGTTTTACTTTCAATTTTTGATATTGGTTGATCTGATTTTGTCTCTTTTTCAATTTTTGCTTCTTGCGTTTTGAGTTCTGTTGTGAGTTCCACAATGTCTTGTTTTTTAGCCTCTTTCTTGGGTTTTCTGAAAGAAATTACAGTGTCACTTTGGGTTAAAGTTACGTCAAAATTAGCAATTTTTTGAGAGCTTTTACCTTGTATAATTTTTTTACAACGGTCAATTTTGTCCAAATTTCCTAACTCGTTGCCCCATTTTTTTTCAAAAATTTTGTTTTTCTGGCTATTTTCTGTGTTCAAATTAGCAAAAGGTTTCAAATCATCACTACTGTCAAAAATCGATTTAAAGGCAATATCTTGGGACAAATTTTCCGCCGAGAGCTTGGTTTTCTGGGCAAAAGTATTATCAAAATCTTTGTTGGCAAAGTCTAAAACAGTGTTATTTTCAAGAGAATTTTTCGTGTTAGTCTGCTCTAAAAGTAAATTTTCCAAATTAGAAATGTTTTTTGGGGGTGTTTGGATGGTTTTTTTGAGATTGTCGGTGGTTTTATTTTTTTTGGGAATAGGAATTACTGGATTCAGTTTATCAGTTTTGGCTGAACTATTAGATAAAAAAGACATATGGATAGAGCTAAAAAATAATCTAATTGGCATTAATTTAGCAGATTAAATCAAAAAAAGTAAAATCTATCTTTTTGTCAACCTCACGGGAAAATTATTGGAATAAGGTAAAAAATAAGAAAGTAAAAGAAATACTGGAAAAAAAGTTCAAAAATAAATTGTCAAAGCGAATGTCCAAATTCCAAAAATTCCCTAAAAAACAAAGGAAAAATTGGTCTTAAAAATTCTTATTCATCAAAATTTCAAAATAAAAAAACTCTTGCCAAAACCTAGAAACTATGCTATAAAACCAAAGTAGATTGATATTTTTGTAATTCTTTCTAATTTTATCTTATTTTTTATCATTTTATTGTATTTTTTTTATGAATGGAGAAGGTTGTAATTTTAATAGAGCTAACGGGGGGGGTAGAAACCCAGAACGAGTACCTTTTCCAGTGGAAAGCGTAGCCAACCAGCAACCAGCACAATTTGCAGATCCGAGCAACTCTTTCAAAGAAATAATTGATTTTGGGTCTTTATCTACCAATTCACCAGATGAAGTTTTGCCTGAAGTTAAGGCTGAGGTTTTTATTGGGAACTTAGATGGTTTTTTTGGAACAATCTATGGTGGTGAAATCAAGGATAAACTTAAGTATATGGAATATATAAATGATTTTTATAGAGAGTTAGATTTTGCCGGTTTGATCATGATCAAAAAGATTATGAAGCAAAAAATGAAGCAAGAAAAGGAGGAAAAAACTGGTTTATTAAACTTTGAAAATTACAAAGTAGCGTATGATATACTTGATTGCTGGATACAAATCCAATCAGAATCTCCTGTGGAAAAATTAGCACAAAAAGTAGAGAAAGTGATTGACAGGCAGATTAGACAGATTGATAATTTGCCGAAAGTCGTTAAAGTTTGTGTGTTTTACTCTGGGATTATTGCTATAGCAATGTTAGGAGTAACAATAACTAAGGAAATAATTAACACAACGGGTGGTGGAGAAGTTGAAGCACCGATACCAGTTGAAAGGCCTAGAACACAACCAGAAATTCCTGAATTCAAGACACCTGAAAAACAGTCTCAATCTAAAATTACACCTGAAATTTATGAAATTAAAAAAAATATGGTACGATCTCAGCTTGTAGAAATATTTAGAATGGTCTTGGAAGGAGATCTGGTTTTAACTGATGAGCAAATGGGAGAAATTATAAAACAGGCAAATGACGATAAAGATGGGAAATTTGAAAAATTGACTAAATCTTTGAATCTTAGCAAACTAGTGACCAAAAAAGTAATCGAAAATAACACAAAATTTGAAAAATATATCGGAGATGTTATACTAAACCCACAAGTAGGAAATTACCCAAGTAGTGAAAAATTAGGCAGGTTTACTAATGATTGGATTGAAAAAAACCAAGAATCATTGTCTCAATAAAAAATAATTTCCTCATAAAAACTAACTTTTATATAGCTCCATAGCCCATTTTTGCTTTCATTTTAAGTAAGATCTTTCCAAAGCTTCGTCTTTGCTCCAAGTTTCTAAAGCTTCCCAGAGATTTATTTTTGAAAAACATAATAAAATCAAACAAAGCTCAGAAAATGGGTCTTTACTTATTTACCTCGAACCATTGAAACTTGGCAAAAGATTTTAAATATGCTGCAATAATTAAAGATCATATACATATATACTCACAAAATCAAATGTCAAAATTTGGAATTTTCACTGGCTTTTTGGCAATTTAGTTTACTAAAATCTTGATAATAATTCATCTTCTTCATCTGGTTTGTCCCAAGCATCTGCCTCTGTTAAATGTCCGTCTTGGTCGCTTATTCTTGTCAGCTTTTTCCCTTGTCTAAAAATTAATTGAAGTCCGTGTTCTTCATCCCAATCGCACTCGCAAGCAATTTCAACATAAATATCTTTATCTCTTCTATTTCGTCTTGAAATATATATTTCTGTTGGTTGTATGAAATCCCAAATTTCTTTACTGTCTTTTATCTGTCTTAATGGTTCATCTGCTTCATCAAAACTTACCTCAGCCAAAAAATCTATACAGTTTTTGTAAGCCAAGTCAGAAATTAAGTTTCTATAATTTAAATCTAACTTTAGAAAACTTGCTAACGCCTTATCTGCTTCGTCAATAAAGGTATTATCCTGTTCAGGTTCAAAACCCATAAAAGTTATCGTCAATTTCTCATTGTCGAAAAATGGAATTACAATTTCTTCACTTTTCCACCAGTCAGGGAAACCATCTTCTTGCTCCAGTGTTCCAATAATATTTGATATAATTTTTCTTGGCATAAACTTCATTTTAATTTAAAAAATATTTTGTAAAAGGTTAAATTATATTTAATTTATTATTGTAGTATTCATATATCTTTTTGTTTTTATTTTCAAAAAAAGAGAAAGTTTGGTTTTACCCAATCTCCACGAACTCCCATTGTGATGTTTCCAGTACTATTGGCAAGTTTTTGACTAAATTTCCTAGCTCTATCTTCAAACACAAAGCCATCTATTCGTGATGAATCCAAATGAGTAACTGCCTGATCCGAAAAATATTGATTGATCATAGTTTGTGTAATTAGTTAAACTTCTATTTCTACTTCTTTCCCAAAATTTTGGCAAGGTATTTACCGGTGTAGCTGTCTTTATTCTGTGCGACTTCTTCGGGGGTTCCGGTAGCGATAATAAGACCTCCTTCCGAGCCACCTTCTGGCCCCAAGTCAATTATCCAGTCTGCCGTTTTGATAACATCCAAATTATGCTCAATGACAATCACCGAATTACCTTTATCCACGAGTTTGTGCAAGACAGAAAGGAGCATTTTGACATCCAATGGGTGTAATCCGGTTGTTGGCTCGTCCAAAATATATAGAGTGTTGCCGGTGCCAACTTTGGAAAGCTCAGTTGCCAGTTTAATTCTTTGCGCTTCTCCACCAGAAAGAGTTGTTGCACTTTGCCCCAAGCGAATATAACCCAAGCCAACCTCTTGTAGAGTTTTTAGTTTGCGATAAATCTGGGTATGATTGGCAAAAAAATCAGCCGCTTCATCCACCGACATTGCCAAAATCTGGGCGATATTTTTATTTTTATAGAGAATTTCCAAAGTTTCACGATTGTAACGAGCTCCGCCACAGTCTTCACAAATAACGTAAACATCAGGCAAAAAGTTCATTTCCACCTTGATAACTCCGTCGCCTTCACAAGTATCACAACGCCCGCCCGCCACGTTAAAAGAAAAGCGACCTTGTAAATAACCTCGTGATTTGGCTTCTGGAAGCTCGGCAAAAAGCTGGCGAATAGGATCAAAAAGTTTGGTATAAGTGGCAGGATTTGACCGAGGTGTGCGGCCGATTGGACTTTGATCTATAATAATGGGCTTATCTATATTTTCCAGTCCCATAATTTTTTCGTGGGCACCGACGGACAGGCGAGAATCGTAAAAATAATTCATCAAAGAATTGGCAAAAATATCGTTAATAAGTGTAGATTTACCACTTCCTGAAACCCCAGTAATACAGACAAAACGACGCAAGGGAAAAATTGCCGTTACATTTTGTAAATTGTTTTCCACCGCTCCCATAATACAAATCTGATCTTTGGGTAAAACCTCCTCTGGCACAATCATATCTGACAATTCCTCTGGAAATTCACTTTTTTCAATTATTTCCTTAATTTTTTTGGTGATTTGATTTCGCAAAATTGGATCTATTTTTTGACTTTTTTCCAATAAACTCAGGGCTTCGTCCCAACGACCAGTGACGCGGAGGAATTTTTCAAGATCCGAACTTAATTTGATTTTGTTAGACATAGTTTTTTGGAAATGTAATGAAATTTTTGATGAAATTTTGACCTGTTTATGATATTCTTGCCTTGAAAAAACTTATATTAAAAACACCATAAAAATTAAAATCTGTCAAATCCAGAAAAAATCTCAAATAAACTATTGCCACTTTGTACTCTCAAAGTTTCCAGAAAGTGTTGATTAAAAACACAAAAAAGTAGTCAGAACTCTTTCTTAATTTTTATTTTCTAATTTTCATTCCACAATTTTGACTAATTTTAGTTGTGAATTTCTTGAAAAAAAATAATTTCTGGACAATTCATCTAAGTCTCTGTGATTAATTTTTAATTGACAAATCTAAGGTGAACTAATTGATAGGGCCAGTGCGGATTGTTATTCCTTTTCCGCTAACTGGAACTTCAAGATAAACTACAGCAACTGTCAGAGACGAAGAAACTGAACTTATTAAGCTTGCTGATGAAACAGAAGAACTGGAAACGGAACCTAATGAAGAGCTTGAAATAGAAGATAAGGCAGAAGAAACGGACGAAGAAGATTGAGGTGTCATATAACCATAAACTACATTTGATGCCTTTGAGAGTGGAATGCTTGAGCTGGACGATGAGGAAGATGAGGTTTGAGGTGTAATTCCAGTAAAAGTAATGTTAGCACTAAATCCAGTAATTTTTGGGTTATCTGCAAACCTAATAGTGAAATTTTCAGTCGGTCCAAAAACTGGCTCTACAAATTGAGTAAATGGAGTTGTCCAAATATCTTGAGTTCCACAGGTTCCATCAATTAAAGGAGGAAAAAATCTAATCCCGCCATTTGGAATACCAATATCTTTGAATAAAGCTAAATTATTAAAACCATCTTGAACTAAATCAACCAATTCAGCATCAAGATCACTCCCTCTATCAATACATGCTTTGTTTAAGAACCTGTCCTAAATCTCTAAACTTGTTAAAAACTGGAAATAATTTTAAGATTTTTAAATGCCTTATTTAACAGATTTAACCCTAGAGCAATTCAA
>JBIIDY010000004.1:0-26465 GCA_044238065.1 Limisphaerales bacterium
TTTTGTTTGAAAAAAGTAATGACTTTTAACCTCAAATCGTTGCTATAGCGAGACATATTTAAACTGTAGAAAATATTTTACTTTTTGTAAAGGTCTAATAGGGATTGGCTATAATACTGAAATAGGCACACAGAGATTAGATACTACTGTTATGGGTGTTTTGCGACAACTCTCAGTTCACCTTAATGAAATCCGTGAGGCCATTTTGGATCAAATAGCAGGTTACAATACTAACGCGTTAGTTCAATTAGTAACTATAACTATGGACAGAATGTTCAGTAGTGGTCCTGTTTATCAATATGTAATGAATGAAATAACACAGAGTGGGGTTGACTTTGAAGCTTTATCTTTATCGCCAGAAGAACAGGTTGCGATGGTTTTGAAACATGCGAGAAATGCTTTTGAAGATCCAAGTGTTGTTTTAGATGCTTTGAGAGCTGTTATTCCGGAATTTGAAACCTTTCGAAAATTTTATATTGGCTATGTAGGAGAAGGTAAGGATAATCCAGCACTTCAGCAATATCCAGATATGGCTCGAGTGGCTAGTGATTATTTAAACGCAGCATTTAAACTTTTTGGAATTAATGTTAGAGTAAAAATTACTGAAATAAACCAAAATAATACTGTAGATACAAGCTTTGAACTTACCATTACACTTCCAAACGGGCAAGAAATTGGTGTTAATTTTAGTCCAGATGGTGTTTCTGTTGAAAACGGGACTGTCAAAACTACAGGAACTATTGATGGTGAACAAGCAGATATTATATTTGCATCTAATATTATATTTGCATCTAATGCGACAACTGTCGACAATTCTAATGATGTGAATGATTTGATAATTGGAAGCGAAAATAAAAAAATTACAGTTTCAGCAGAAAATCCTTATGACCAATTGACAAATCCCGGTAGTAGTTTTGATAAGCTGAGTGTTATAGCTCCTCTTGGTAGTAATTTTACTATTAGTGGTTATCATCCAGCACAAGATGTGGAAATTATACCATTGGTGGGAGAAGGTGAGGAATTTTTACATATTCCAGACATTGGGAAACGTATTGGTGATGATGGAAAACGGGGAGCTGTACCGACAGATCCATTTGCCTCTGTTACATTTGAGAACCAGCTTGGCACACAAACTGATTTATATGTGAAAATGTAAGAAAAGAAAATTGGCTATAGTTGAAAAATTTCTTGTTAGCTAGGTTTTTTGGTTTGGGATAAAGAATGGTATTTTACATTTTATCTTGATATTTTGGTTATATTTTGGCGGTAATGCGGTATTAGTATGGTGTTAATTTGACAGGAATTGGAAAATTTAGTTCACTAGGAAATATCTTTTTCATATTGTTTTTGTGAAAATTACCAAAAATTACCAAACCAAAAATTTTAATAAACCAAATCTACTTTTTTTATGGCTACACAATTAGAAAATACAAAACCTGCAGAAGAAGTAAAAACTCCAACTCAAACTGCTCTTCCAAGCAAGGCTACAGTTCCAACCAAAATAGTCAAACCAAGACCCAAAGTCAATTGGCTCCAAAACATTACTTTGTCAATTATCCTGTTGCTGGTTTTTGCCTTGTCCACCATTAGTTTTATTCTAGTTTATCCCAATAATCCCGCCAGCAAACTGGTTGTTCAAAACACTCCACTCCAAAATGTCATCAAGTCAGATATTTCTAGTGAAAGTAGCTCCCAGTCTCAAGAGAGTCAATCCAATTCCCAAAACTCCAATAACTCTACTCCTAATTCTTCCACAGGTTCTGGTAATAATTCTTCAGCCAATTCCCAAAAACCTCAAAATAATAAAAATAGCCAAAACCAAGCTTTTAGCTTTGCTCCAGACAGCAGCTCCAAAACCGCTTCCAGCATTATTGAGGAGAACTTGCCTTCCGTTATTTCTATTAGAGTGACTAACGAAGCGGATCTTAGAGGTTTTCAAACTGAAACTGCTGGTACTGGTTATATTGTCTCGGAGGATGGTCTCGTGGTAACCAATAAGCATGTTATTGCGATGATGTGTAAAGCGAATAACAACAAAACTCAAATTAGTGGTATTTCTTTTGACCGCAAAGACTACAAGATGGACTTGCTAACTGTGGATCCGATTGACGATATTGCCATTCTCAAAATCCAAAATCTCACTACCAAATTAAATCCAGTGCGTTTTGCTGATAGCTCCAAAATCAAACTTGGAACTGATGTCTTGGCGATCGGAAACGTTTTGGGACAACTTCAAAATACCGTTACCCGTGGCATTATTTCTGGACTTGACCGTAGCTTGACAACTGATTTGGTGGATGAGTGTACAGGGGCTCCCGTAAGACCAGACGGACTTATTCAAACTGACGCCGCGATTAATAAGGGTAATTCTGGGGGGCCTCTTTTTGATAATAGTGGAGCTCTCGTGGGAATGAATACTTTTGGCACAACCGAAGCACAAAGCGTGGGCCTCGCGATTACTTCCAACACTGTTTTGACCGCTTTAAACAGTTTCAAACAAAACGGCAAAATTATCAGGCCACGTCTTGGAGTTAGCACCGAGCCACTTGACCCCGACCTCAAAGCCAAATACTCATGGCTTCCTGTAGATTATGGCGAGATTATTTATACAGACAAAAATGCCGATCCAGTCAGTCCCAACTCACCCGCAGCCGCAGCAGGTCTCAAAAAAGGAGAGATTATTTTGGAGGTTAATGGACAAAAAATCATTTCAACCAGTGACAATGTTTTACCGCTTAGAAAGGCAATTTTGGCTAGTAAAAGCGATGAGGAAATAGAGCTGACTGTCCTCAAAGTCGCCACTGTGGAAGGAAACGGCTTTACCTACGAACAAACTCCAGTCAAAGTCAAAGCCAAACTCGGCGGAATCAGTTTTGACATTCCCAAAACCCCAATCTTCACCCGTTAGTTGTAAAATTCGTGGGAAAATGGGGAAGAGAACTTAAAATTACTTGCAAAGTGCCTTAATCTATTGCTTTTCATCTGTTTTAAATTTATTTTTTCAAGATAAAAAATCTGTTGGGAATAAATGGTAAAGTAGAAATAGTAAAAAATTATTATGAATAATAACAACCACTCCACTATTGTAAATTTTATCTGGCAAGTCGCTGATGATATTCTAAGAGATATCTATGTAAAAGGTAAATATCGTGATGTAATTTTGCCAATGACAGTTATTACTCGTATTGACTCTGAACTGGCTGAAACTAAAGAAAAAGTCTTGAAAAAATATCAAGATTATAAAGACAAAATAGGTAATATCGAACCAGTTCTACAAAAAGAAACAGGCTATCCTTTTTACAATATCTCTCCTTTTACTCTAGAAACTTTGCTACAAGACCCCAAAAATATCACCTCCAATTTTAGGCAATATCTGAATGGTTTTAGTAGTAATATCCAAGATATTTTGCAAAAATTTAAGTTTTACAATCAAATAGAGACTTTGGATGAAAACGATATTTTGTTTGCTTTAATCCAAAAATTCAAATCTCACAACGAATATATTTCACCAAAAAGCCTTTCTAATCATGATATGGGTTATGTTTTTGAGGAGCTAATCCGCAAGTTTAACGAAGAAAACAACGAAGAAGCTGGAGAACATTTTACCCCCAGAGAAGTCATTAAATTGATGACTAATTTACTCTTTTTACCAGTAGCTAAGCAAATCAAAAATTTACCCCTAACTATTTACGATCCAGCCTGTGGAAGTGGTGGAATGCTTTCTATTTCCGAAGAATTTATTAGATCAAGTGAAAGTCAAATTGAGTCTCACGCACCTATTTTTACCTTTGGACAAGAAATAAACCCCGAAACCTACGCTTTAGCTAAAGCTGATATGCTACTTAAAGGTGAGAAAAATAACCAGCTGGCTTTTGGCTCTACCTTGTCCAGCGATGGTTTTACTGTCGACAAATTTGATTTTATTTTAACCAACCCACCTTACGGCAAATCTTGGAAAACGGATCAAGACAAATTAAGCAACGGCACAAAAAAGAAAGAAATTTTGGACTCCAGATTTAGAGTTGGCACGCCACGAATCAACGACGGGCAATTGCTGTTTTTGCTTCATATGATTTCTAAAATCAAGCACGAAACTCCACTTGGCACTCGCATTGCCTCTGTTCATAATGGTTCAGCTTTGTTCACAGGAGACGCTGGTAGTGGTGAAAGTGAGATACGAAAATACATTATTGAAAATGACTATTTGGAAGCTATTGTAGCCCTGCCAAAAGACCTCTTTTATAATACTGGGATTGGTACTTATATTTGGATACTAACCAACCGCAAACCAAAGCATAAACAAGGTAAAGTTCAGCTTATAAATGCCACCAGTGATGAATTTTATGTCAAGATGACCAAAAGCTTAGGAAGTAAAAGAAACGAGCTAAAAGACGAGCATATAACCAAAATATACGATATCTTTGATAAATTTGAAAATGGTAAATATTCAAAGATTTTTGACAACACTGACTTTGGTTTTACTCAAATTATTGTAGATCGTCCAAAGAGAAATAATAATGAACAAATAATAAATAATAATGAAAAATTAGGTAAAATCATTACAGATAAAAAAGGTAATCCTGTGGCTGACCCAGCTCTTAGAGACAAAGAAAATATCCCACTAAAACAGGATATTCAAGCCTATTTTGAAAAAGAAGTTTTACCTTTTGCGAGTGATGCTTTTTATAGCCTAGATACTGCCAAAGTTGGCTATGAAATAAACTTCAATAAATACTTTTACGAATACACACCACCTAGAAGTTTGGAGGAAATAACAGCAGATATTCTAAAACTGGAAGCCAAAACAGACGGGGTTTTGAAGGAAATTATAAGCACAAAATAAACCTTTTCTAAAAATTAGCAATGACTATTTCAAATAACAATAGCAAAAAAAATTCTAATATCTCTTGGCTAGGTGAAATTCCGCAGAAGTGGGAAGTGAGAAGGTTGAAAATGTTGTCTAATATTAAGAGAGGTGCTTCACCAAGACCAATAGATGATCCAAAATATTTTGATGATAATGGCGAATTTGCTTGGGTTAGAATTTCAGATGTTACAGCAAGTGATACTTATCTTGAAAAAACAGACCAGCAGTTATCCGAGCTTGGAGCATCTTTAAGTGTAAAACAATATCCTGGAGATTTATTTTTAAGCATTGCTGGTACAGTAGGGAAGCCAATTTTTGCAAAGATAAAGTGCTGTATTCATGATGGTTTTGTTACATTTTCTAATCTCAATAGTGCCGTAAATAGAATGTTTTTATTTTATATTCTTAATTCTGGACATGCTTATTTTGGGCTTGGAAAAGAAGGATCTCAATTAAATTTAAACATTGATACTGTTGGAAATATTTCAATCCCACTCCCACCCCTCCATACCCAAACCGCCATCGTGGAGTTTTTAGATGAAAAAACGGCGAAAATAAGCGAATTTATAAAAAATAAAAAAGAGTTGATTGAGCTACTCAAAGAACAAAAAAAGAGTTTGATTTATGAGGCAGTAACGGGGAAGATGAGAGTGAATAAAACCCCAGTCAACTTCGTTGACAGCCCCTTAAAAAGGGGCAATGAAGAGCAAAACTACACCAATTTACCCCTTACTAAGGGGTCGAAGACAAAGTCTTCGGGGGTTTCTTGGCTAGGTGAAATTCCGCAGGGTTGGGAAGTGAGGAAGGTCTCAAGGATTTTTAATCAAATTGGAAGTGGAACTACCCCAAATACTGGAAATAGAAACTATTACGAAAATGGGGATATAAAATGGGTTAATACTGGTGATTTAAATGATAGCTTTTTAGAGGATTGTGAAAAATCAATTACTGAATTAGCTGTAAAAGAAAACACAACTTTAAGGACTTATCCAAAAAATTCTTTAATAATTGCACTTTACGGAGCAACAATTGGAAAACTTGGTATTTTAAATTTTGAAGCAACAGTAAATCAAGCTTGTTGTGTTTTATCTCAAAGTAGTGTGGCAGAAATTAAGTTTATTTTTTATTGGTTTTTGGTAAATAAAGAACATATTGTTAATATGGCTTATGGCGGAGGTCAGCCAAACATTAGTCAAGACCTTGTAAAATCTTTAAAAATCCCGCTCCCACCCCTCCCAACACAAAATGCCATCGTAGAGTTTTTGGATGAAAAAACAGCGAAGATTGACGAGACTATTGCTACCATTGAGCAGGAGATCGAGTTGGTAGAGGAGTATAAAAAAAGCTTGATTTATCAAGTAGTAACAGGAAAAATTACAATTTAATTAAAAATTTATGAAAAAACTTATATATCCTTGACAATATACACAAAAAAACTCTTATTTTAAGCACATAAAAAATATATGCACAAAGCTAATGCACAAAACCATGATTTAAAGTTTTTGACTCCAGCTTCTTTCGAAATAAAGAGCGGTGATATACAGGCTTTACTCAAAAAAACTTATTTTTCCCTGGGTAGATTGGAAGGAGTTTTGGCAAATATACAAAATTTGGAATTACTTTTAGCTCCAACTGTAATTATAGAATCAGTCAAAAGTAGCAACATTGAAAGTATAAATAGCACCGTTTTAGAACAGTTAGAAATCAATATAAAAGGTAGAAAAAGCCTTACTTTAGAGCAAAAACTGACAGAAAATTATAAAAATGCTTTGTTAATAGGTTTTGATTATATTGTACACAAACAAAAGTTTGATTTGGATTTAATTTTGTTAATACAAAAAATTTTATTACCTGATCAACATGGAATTAGAGATATGGAGCCTGTAGTTATTGCCAACACCGCAACCGGAGAGGTGCTACATAGACCACCAGTGGGTAAAGCAAATCTACTTCAATATTTAGAAAATTGGCTGGATTTTGCAAATAATTTTAAAGATATAGATACTTTGATAAAAACTGCTATTTTACATGCTCAATTTGAATCTATACACCCATTTATAGATGGTAATGGCAGGACTGGGAGGCTACTTATTATTTTATATTTGATTTATAACAATTTACTTACTTATCCATGTTTGTTTATTAGTGATTATATTTTGCGAACCAGAACCTATTATTATTTAGCCTTACAAGATGGACAAAATCATAAAGATTTTCAATCTATTGTAGAATATTTGACCAAAGCTATTTTAGAAAAATCCCAGTTTAGCTTCTATTTAATAGAAAGAATCACAGAACTGCAAAAATACTACCATACAGAAATACAAAAACAGTTGCCACAGATTTATTCAGTAGAGCTTATAGAATATTTATTTATTAACCCTTTTTATTCTATTTCAAATATCCAAAAATATCTAAAAATTAGTCGCAATACAGCTTCTAAATATTTAAATCTATTAGTAAAATCAGGTTTGATTGAAGTCAAAAACACACGAAAAAATAAACTATTTTTCAACCCCGTTTTCTTACAACTTTTAAGCTAATTATTCATTATTATTTATCTATGCCAACCAACACAAAAGAATCAGGTTTTGAACAGCTTTTTACCGATTATTTAGTAGCTCAAAACGGTTTTGTTTTCAAAAACTATAATGATCAAAATAGCGGCGATTACGACAAAAATGACTGTTTAGATGTGGTAGTTTTATTTGAATTTTTGGAAAATACTCAAGCCACTGAAGTTGCCAAACTTAAACGAAATTATGGTGCAGATTATCAAAAAAAGCTTGTTGCAAGACTTCAAAAAGAAATTGCTCAAAAAGGTATTTTGGAATTATTTAGAAAAGGAATCAAAGATTTAGATTGCCATTTCAAGCTAATTTATTTTAAACCAAATTCTACTTTGAACAGACTAGATCAAGATTTGTGGACTAAAAATATCTTTGCAGTTACTCGTCAGCTTTATTATAGCCTACAAAACAGCAACTCTTTGGATATGGTAATTTTGGTCAACGGCTTGCCGATTATGACTTTTGAACTCAAAAATTTACTTACAGGACAAAGTGTCAAAGATGCCATGAATCAATACAAATTTGATCGCAGTAGCAAAGAAAAACTGTTTCAGTTTGAAAGATGTCTAGTACATTTTGCGGTAGATACAGAACTGGTGTATATGACTACCAAACTGGAGGATCAAAACACTTATTTTTTACCATTTAATAAAGGTTTTAATCAAGGCGGCGGTAATCCACCAACAGAGAATAATGTGCGTACCAGTTATTTGTGGCAAGAGGTTTTGACCAAAGAAAATATCAGCGATTTATTGCAAAACTTTATAATGAAACTAGAGGAGAAAAAAAGTGATAAAACTCTTAAAAAATTGATTTTTCCTAGATATCATCAATTGGATGTAGTGCAAAAATTGCTTAAAGAATCAAGAGTGCATGGAACAGGGCAAAAATATCTTATTCAACACAGTGCAGGCAGTGGTAAAAGTAATTCTATAGCTTGGCTTTCTCATCAGCTTTCAGGCTTGTTTATGGAGGACGGCACAACCAATGTTTTTGATTCTGTGATTGTAATTACAGATCGTAAAGTTTTGGATTCCCAGCTTGGAGAAAGTGTCAAAAGTTTTGAGCAAACTAAAGATTTGATGATCCGAGTAGAATCAGGAAGGGAACTAAAAGAAAGCCTTGAAAAGGGCAAGCGAATTATTATTAGCACCATCCAAAAATTTCCAGTAATTGTGGATACAATAGGAGAATTGGCAGGCAATCGTTTTGCCATAATCATTGACGAGGCACATTCTAGCACTGGTGGGCAGACTTTGAGCGACTTAAACGGTACTTTGGAAAACCAAGAAGAATCTACAGACGAAGATGTGATTATTGAAACTTTGCAAAGCCGTAAGATGCTTAAAAATGCTAGTTACTTTGCTTTTACAGCCACACCCAAAAACAAAACTTTAGAGCTGTTTGGAAACTTGGATGAATCAGGAAAATATAGTGCTTTTCATAACTACACCATGAAACAAGCCATAGAGGAAGGTTTTATTTTAGATGTTTTGAGTAATTATACCACCTACAAAAGCTATTATTCAGTAGCCCTCACCAAAGACGGAGATAAAGAATTTGGTATAAAAAGTAGTAACAGGCAGTTAAGGCAATATGTGGAAGGTAATAAGCACACCATAGAGCAAAAAGCTGGTATTATGCTGGATCATTTTTATCACCAAGTCTATTTAAAGGGCTTAGTAGGTGGCAGAGCCAAAGCCATGCTAGTAAGCGGAAGTAGAAAAAGTGCGGTGAAATATCATTTTGCCTTCAAAAAGATAATCAAAGAGAGAAATTACTCAATGGATATAATTACGGCTTTTTCAGGTGATATTAATTTGGATGGAGAAGCCTGGAACGAAAGCAGAATCAACAACTTTAAATCTTCCGAAATTCCTACTCAATTTGAAAGCGGAGAATATCAAATTTTAATTTGTGCCAACAAGTTTCAGACTGGTTTTGACCAACCACTTTTACAAACGATGTATGTGGACAAAAGACTAGGTGGAGTGAGTGCTGTGCAGACTTTATCAAGGCTAAACAGATGCCACAGAGACAAAGATTTTGTATTTGTGCTAGATTTTTACAACACAGAGGAAGATATTCAAAAGTCCTTTGAACCCTATTACAAAACCACTATTTTATCACAAGCAAGCGACCCAAACAAGCTACACGACCTCAAAGATATTTTAGACAATTTTAATGTTTATAGTGATTTTATAAGACGAGATTTTGCCACTAAACTTTTAAGCGGAGTAAAGGTGGAAATGCTACATAATATCTTGGATTCAATTGTAGAAAATATAAAAAAGCTAAGTAAAGAGGAAATTGATATTTTTAAAGGAACTGCCAAATCTTACATTAGATTTTATGGTTTTATTTCGCAAATTATTACTTTTGAAATTCCAGAGTTTGAAGAATTATATCAACTTTTAAAACCTTTGAGCAAAAAAATTGTGGATCTTGGAACAAAAGAAGATATTTTGAGCCAGAGTGTTTTGGATTCTGTAGATTTTGATTCGTATCGCAACGAAAAGAAAATTGCCAATATCCGTATCAATTTGAGTGGAGAAGACGAGCTTGATCCAGTGCCGTCAACTAGTAGCACGGGCAAAGTAGAAGAGCCTAAAGATTTGCTTGCCAACATTGTGGTAGATTTTAACACTCGTTTTGGCACAGAATTTAAAGACGAAGATAAAGTCCGTCAAATTATTGAGGATATTTCAGAAGATATTGTAAAAGACACAGACATGGCAAAATCGCTGGAAGAGGCAGGCAGGGATACTCAAAGATTAGTTTTTACACAGCTATTAGATCAAAAATTAACCGACAGTGTTGATACTCATCTAGGGCTTTTTAATAATTATCATGAAAACCAAGAATTTAAAACATTTCTAACCGATTATGTAGAAAAAGTGGTCAGAGAAAAGTTGAAAAAACTAATCTAAGCAAAAAATTATACATCAACCCAAACTCTACCTTTTTCAATTCTACACCTGCCGCCAATCGGGAAGCTAAAAGCTGGGTAAGTGTGTCCAAAATCCAAATTTGCGATGACAGGAATATTTTGCAATTCTTTTTTGCTGGAAATTATTTTGCTCAAAACTTCTCTGCTGACTTTTGATTCTCTTTGGAAACGTCCCAAAACTAAACCTTTAACTTGGCTAAAAAATGGCAAATGTAAAACCGATTGTAATTCTCTCTCAAAATCCACAGCCTTTGACGGTGCACATTCTTCCAAAAATAAAATCGCATCGCCTTCAATCTTCGGGAAAAATTCTGTTCCCTGTAAAAGCCTTAAAGTTCCCAAATTTCCGCCAATAATCTGACCTTTAATTTCATTTTCAAAATTTCCTTGTAAAAACCAAAAACCCTCATTTTCAAATAATTCGTAATTCTGCTGATCCAAAAACCAAGTGTCGTCGTCCCATTTTTCACTCGGCAAAATCTCGTATTCACTTCCTCCACTTTCAAAAAAACATTTCTGGAAATATTCCATCACATATTCATTATTTCTAAGTTTAGCAAAGGTAGAAAAAGCAGGACTTTGAAAAGTAGTCAGACCAGTTTTGGCAAAAATGGCGTTGTGTAGAGCGGTGGTGTCGCTAAAGCCGCCCAAGAATTTCGGATTTTTCTTGATCAAATCGTAGTCAAGGTGTTTCAAAAGCTGATTACAATTATAGCCGCCAATCACAGGCATTATCATTTTGACATTTTTATCCGCAAAAGCCTCGTGTAAATCCTCCACTCTGGAAGCCACAGAACTGGACATAAACTCGTCGCATTCGTTGACATTTTTGGCAAAGCTGACTTTCAAACCAAGCCTTTCTAGTTTTTGAGTGGCAAGCTGAATATTTTCCCCCGAAATAAGTTTGAGAGAGTTGGACGGAGCGACAATTCTAACTTCATCACCGACTTGTAGTTTTGGTAAAATTGACATAATTGTAAAAGTAAAAATGACAAAAATATAAAAATAATCTATAGTTTAAGTTTTGAAAAACTAAAAGAATGAGGTCAATGTCATCACGAACGAGACAGACTTAGCTACCAAAGAACAAAACTACAGGGTGTCATCACGAATGAAATGAAGTGATCTTATGGTAAAATCTAGTAAAACTGTAAAAGATTGCTTCGCTCGCTCGCAATGACGGGGGAAGATTGCTTCGTTAGTCTCTGTTCCCTTTGGTCTCTTTGTTCCCGCACCAACTCGTTACACTAATTCGCAATGAAGGGGGAGTCTCGCAATGACGTGAAAATTATAAGGGTATATCTCAAACTATTTCCAAAATATAATTATTTCCTATTTTTTACATTTTAAATTTTTCCAATTTTCATTTCAATTTATTTTTCATTTTTTGGTAGCGATACGGGGAGTCGAACCCCGCTTGCCAGAATGAGAATCTGGAATCCTAACCGATAGATGATACCGCCAAAACTTTGAATTTTAGTAAATCTTGTGTGAGAAATAACCCGCAAAAATTCTATAAAAACCTACGAATTAACTTAGACATTTTTTCACTTTTTTGTCAAATTTGATTTTGAAAACTTATTCACGGAGTTTTTTTAAAAAGCAAAAATAAAAACCTAAAAACCTTATCTTGTTAGAATTTTTTAGCAACTTCTGTCAAAATGTATTGAATAAGATCGGAGATGGAATCTTTATTTTGGCTAACAAACTTGACACCTTGAAAACCACCGATAGCCAAATTGATTTTCCACTGATGCTCTTGCCAAAATTTTTTGAGAGCGTTATTAGCTGATTTAATCAAAGAAGGATCATGAGAATCAATCGCCAGTCTTAATTGTGCCAAATTATTCAAAAGCAATTCCATTACAACTCTGTCTTTGGGATCTAATTTTTGAATTTCCAGTTGTTGAATTTTCACATTAAGATTATCAACCTTTGCCAAAAGCTCGTCGTTGTTAGATTTTAGCTGGCTATTTTCTAGTAATAAAAAGTGTCTTTCTTCGCGGAGTTTTTTGATAATTCCAATAAAAAACTGCTCTTTTTCAGTTTGGCTGATAAGATTATTATTGCGAAGTTGACTTTGAATTTCCAGAGAATTAACCTTATTTTGTAAAAAAATTAAAGCCGTAGAAGAATCTTTGTTTGATAATGTTGAGGTAATTTCAGGTTTTTGATCGCTAATTATTGGCAAAATGTTCACTACATATTCTTGAAAAGAGCGAATTATATCTTCCAAATGACTTTCTTCCGCTTCAATTTCTACCAAAAGCCCGCCGTTGACCGAAATTTTGATACTCATTGGAATGCCACGAGTGTATTGGACAAAAGCCTTGAGACCCATAAAAAAATCAGCAAAAATATCACGATATTCCGCTTGAATATATTTAGTAAAATCAAATTTGACTACATTTCCATCTTTTTTATTTCCCATTTGATAATTTTCTCGCAAAATCGGCAACCCACTCCAAGTGCAATTTATCAAAGTCAGTTTTCCCTCACTTTCCATTTTATTGAGATAATCGTTAGTTTGAGGAATGAAGTAGCCGCGGTCAAAATTTTCTAGGGTAATGTGGGAGAAAGAGCAATTTTGGAAATCAACCTTAATATTGTTTGGATTTTGATTTATTAAATTTAAATCTCCAGTTTCTTCAAAAAAAGTTATACTGTAATAATTATCTAACCCAAGAAATATAATCGGCTTAGAAAAAGTAATTTGTTCAAAAAATGGATAAACTAATTTCGGAAAAATTAATATTTGTTGCACTTCAAAATCACAGTTGGCTAATTTACAAAAAGTGATAGTAAATTTTTTATCTTCCAAATTCTCTTCTTTATTCTCAAAATTCACCCCCTGTAATAAATTCCACAACTTTTCATTATTCATTTTTAATTCTTCACTTTTTTGCCACCTCGCCCACTTCTCATACAAATTCAAATAATAGTCCCTCTGCTCCTCGAGGGTTTCGGGGATTTTTTGGTTTTCCGCTTGGTTTTCTGTAGCTAGTGAGTTTTTTGACATATTCCAAATATAGAAATTTTGCCCATTTTTGTCAAACAGTTCTCTTCAGTTCGAATTCCAAATTAAAGCTGATTTTAAGATATACTCAAACCCGCATCAATTTTGGCTGATAAACCAATAAAAATCCAAAGAACCCCCCATCGCTACGCTCAATCCATTTTCTTGCGAAAATAGACGCCACCTACGAGACACCCCCCAAGGTGGGAATTTGCTCAATTTTTTCTCAAGTTTTAGGAATCATGTTTTTTGTGAAAACCCAGATCTTCTTTGGCAAAACCAATGCTAAATAAAGCAAATTCTGTCTTGGGAAAAATGTGCTTATTATCGTGTAGTTCCCGAAATGTATTTGACAATTTCAAAACCTCACTGACTTCTTGACAAGGCCCTGTAACCAAAACTTTTTTGCCGTTTTTTTGGAGATTGTCAATCGCCTCTTCCAAAAGATCTCGCCCGTCCAAATCCAGATAAAATAAGTCCCGCATTCTAATTATCACCGTTTCCAAGTGCTTCATTTTTGCCATTTTTTCAAAGTTTTCCAAGTGTTTTGGCCCGTCCACATACGCCATAATTCCCTCAATACTGTAAACAACCACATCAATTTTGTGATGACTTTCTTTGGGACAAACAAAACAGTTTCCATGCTCGTAGCGAACAATTTTTTTATGACTGTTGAAAGTAACCTCAAAACTCCCCTTACTCAATTTGTCAACAAAAAACAGTAATGCCAAAACCGCCCCAATCAAAATACCAATACTGGCGTCGCTAATTACCGTAATTAAAGCTACCAAAATACCCACCAAAAAACTACTTTTATCTTCCAGCCAGTAGCGTTTAAACTCCTTAATTTCAATCAAACCAATCGCCGTATTGAACAAAATTGCCGCAATTACCGCCATCGGAATATACTGGAAAAAAGGCAAGAAAACAAAAGCCAAAATTCCCGTAAAAATAGCCGACAAAAGGGCAGAAGTTCGGTGATTTGCTCCACTTTTGATATTAAGTCCAGTGCGGATAAAAACCCCAGTTGCAGGAAGCCCTCCCATTACCCCACTTGCGATGTTGGCCAGGCCCAAACCCAAAAGTTCTTTGCGGGTGTTGAATTTGGTTTGAGTAATTTTGTCAGCAATCTTGGCTGTAATTAAAGTTTCCAAAATACCAATTAGCGAAACGGTCAAAGATATTTTTAAGAGCCAAAAAAGAAAATCCCAATTAGTCAAGATTTTTTGGTAAAGATCCAGATTTGGTGCGTTAAAAAGACTAACACTTATATTTCCTTGTTTTTGTTGCAAAGTCTCCAGTCCCAAATTCCAGCCAAAATAAGTCTGGGAAAATCCAAGAATAATACCCAAAATAGCCACTGGAATTACTCCGGGAATTTGTTTGACAAACTTTTTGAAAATCAACAAAAATGATAAAAAGAAACCAAAAACTGCTAAAGTTATAATTTTGGCTTGTCCTAGATTTTTCACAGTTTCCCACAGATTTGCCAAAAACTCATCGTGTTTGTGAAGTTGAAGTCCAGTTGCGTCCCGAATTTGATTCATAGCAATAGTAATGGCCACGCCCGCCGCAAAACCATACATTACACTGGTTGGAATATAAATCAAATACCTTTCCAGTTTCAAAGCAAAAACCAATAAAATAAAAAAACCGGTCGTAATCGCCAGCAGTGGTAAAGCCAACATTGCCGTACTATCCCCAATTTTAGTCCCTGCAAAGCTTGCCAAAATAGTACTCAAAGCCCCCGCTGTACCAATAACATTATAATGACTTCCACCAAAAAGAGCTGCGATAATTCCAGCCCAAACACCCGTGATAATTCCCGGAATAGGGCCTGCACCACTAGCGATAGAAAGGGCGATATTTAAAGGTAAAGAAACTAAAGCAACGGTCAAAGCTGATTGCCAATTAGTCTTGATTTTGGCGGTAAAATTAGGTAAAGAGAGCATAAAAAAATTAAGGAATTTGGGTAAAACTTTGGAATTAAAAATGCTAAACAGTGGGTGTTAAATAGTAGGTGTTAAAAAACTTGGAAAAATAGAGATTTTTTTGGGAAAAAATTTAAAAAAAACTGAATTCAGAGTGATTATAGAATGAAAAAATGGCTAAAAATTAGCTCAATTATGGTATTTTAGATAGGATTTATAGCTATGATTTAAAGATGTAATTTAGAAAAAATAGGAAAAAAACAGATTGTGGAAAATTATTTTTGGAAACGAGAAAGTAGATTTTAGCAGAATTACCTTGTAAGAGTGTATTTTTTAACACAAGCATATTATCCAATTTTAGTCAAATTAGCTTTTTTAATTTCACCAGAAAAAATGAAAATAATCAAAAAGACAGTTGAAATTTGAGAAATTTACCTTTTTACACCCAAACCCACATTAACTTGCACTTGGTAATTTGTAATTTTCGCACCATCACTGGCTTCTTTGTCATTACGAGCCTGCCATCCGTCATTGCGAGTGTAGCGAAGCAATCTATTAAACTCCATATTTAGCTTTACTAGATTTTACCACAAGATCACTTCATTTCATTCATGATGACCCTTAATTTGCTTTTTACTGGTTAAATTCTCTTGTATGGTCTGTTTCATTCGTGATGGCACCCTGTGGCTTGCATAAATTTTAGTTTTTCAAAATTACCCAGTGCAGGTTAATGGTATTTTTGCGTTAGTTTGAAATTTTGCTCAAAAAAAATTAGACCCCGAAACGAAGTCTAAAATCACTCTTTAATAAATTTCAACTTGCTTTAAAAGTTTTGTCTAATATTCCAGCGCTTCAATATACAATATCTCTTCGCTTCAGCATACGATTCCTCATCTGTAGACAAGGCTTTTAAATATTCTAGCATTTTGTGACAGAGTGCATCTGTCTCTTCTTCTGGAAAATTATTGCGCTTAGTCGCTTCAATTAAAGAAAATGTTTGTTGTAAAAGCTCAAGTGCAGTAAGCTTTCTCTTATATTTTTTATTGCTTTCCACTGCTGCCAATATTCTTGAGTCTAAATCTCTTTGTGCCGCTGAAAGTTCTTTAAAATCTTCATTGCTTGTTGATTCTGTTCGTTGCGAGGGGGGGGTGTTGCGAAAAATGTCAGCCATAAAAATAGATTAGAATAGATTAGAGTGGAAACTAAAATTTCCAAGAAACTAATAGCAGAGTTTTGTGAGGCTGTCAAGCAAAATATTTATACTTAAATAATGGCTATAAAAAAGCCAAAAAGTGATTTCTTTCGGATTATTAACTTTTGACAAAGCTGTGGTTTAGGTTTTGTTTGTGAGAGATTTTGGATAGACTTGACAAACTTGACAAAAATTGATAGGCTTGCTTAACTAAACAAGTTATGGCCATTACAAAATCTACACGCTCTACTTTTGGCGTCAAACAGCACTTTTTTCCTATTCCGGACTTGAACGAAACTCAACTTAATTCTTATAATTATTTTTGGGAAACAGGTCTTGGTAAAATTCTTGAAGAAATTGGAACCATTGAAGATAGTAACGGTCGCTGGAAAGTCAGCTTTGGCCCGCATTTTACTCTTCAAAGCAGTGAATCTGTGGATGAATTTGAAGCTTTGCTCAACCGTAAAACCTATTCTGGTAAGTTGATGATTGATATTATCGTGGAAAATCTCATTACCAAAGAGAAAAAGAGGCAAGAGGTTTTTGCTGGAAATGTTCCACTAATGACTCGCAAAGGCAATTTTATCATTAACGGTATCCAAAAAATCATCGTCAACCAACTAATCAAAGCTCCTGGTCTTATTTACACTAGAGAATTGGAAAAAGGAATTTACGAATACACGGCTAAAATTATCCCAAATCGTGGTGGCTGGTTAGAATTTACACTTTCCTATGACGGTGCCATTTATTGTCGTATTGATCGCAAAAAAAAGTTCCCCGCAACCCAAATTCTCAAAATTTTTGGAATGACTGAAGAAAGTATTTTGGCTGAATTTGCTGAGCTGGAAGAAGGACAAAAAATCCGATATATTACCAAAACCCTAGAAAAAGACCCAACTTTTACGGTAGCTGAATGTGTCAACTCTATTTACAAAAAAATTCGCCCCGGTGATATTGTTTCTATTGATAAAGGTCTCAAATACATTACAAACTTGATAGAAGATCCAAACAAATATGATTTTGGTGATGTAGGTCGCTATAAATTTGATATGAGATTGAATTTTAAATCTGAAGCTGCCAATAACGAAGAATACAAGAAAACTTTGGACGTCAAAGAAATTGTTTTGGTACTAAAAGAATTGATCAAAATGGCTCAAAATAACCAAGAATCCGACGCCATTGACTCCCTTTCCAACCGTAGAATTAGACGGGTTGGGGAATGGATGGGCAACACTTTCCGCTCTGGACTTTATCGGGTAATCAAAAATATCAAAGATAAATTAAGTGTCAGCGAAGACAGCAACTTTACGCCAGCTAGCTTGGTTAATATGAGACCACTTGCGACGATGGTGGAGGACTTTTTTAAC
The DNA here is from genome assembly GCA_044238065.1 of Limisphaerales bacterium. GTDB lineage: Bacteria > Patescibacteriota > JACMRA01 > JACMRA01 > JACMRA01 > JBIIDY01. The sequence goes on from JBIIDY010000004.1 coordinate 17,894, forward strand.
ACGAGTCAACTATCTCGTTTTATGGATCAAATCAATGTTTTGTCTGAGATTGACCAGCGGCATTTTATGACTTGTAGTGGGCCAGGTGGACTGACTCGGGAAAGGGCAGGTTTTGATGTTCGTGATGTCCAGCCAAGTTATTATGGACGGGTTTGTCCGGTTAACACGCCAGAAGGGCCTGCTTTTGGAATTAATTTACACACTGCAATTTACACTCGTGTCAACGAAATGGGCTTTTTGGAAACGCCTTATTTGATCGTCAAAGATAAAATTTTGTCCAATTCTCAAGAGTTGGTAGGGCGCTCTAGCCTCGAAGATATTTCTATCAAAGGCAAACTCATTCTCAAAGCTGGGCAATTTATTTCCAATAATGTCTGGGACGAACTACAAGATTTGTCAAACCCAATAGAAATCAAGGTTCGCAAATTTGTTTCCAAAGAAATCCAGTGGCTCGCCAGTGAAGAAGAATATCACTACATTATCGCTGAACACATCAACCAAATGGATGATCAAGGTCATATTTTAATCCCTTCAATTGCCGTTCGCCGTAGCGGTGTCCCAAGTCAAGCTAGCAGCGACGATATAGATTTTATGGACGTGGCTTCCACCCAGATTTTGAGTTTGTCAACTTGTATGATTCCTTTTACTGCCCAAACTGACGGTTTGCGTGTTCAAATGGGAACAAACCAACAAGGTCAGGCTTTACCATTGGTTCGTCCAGAACAGCCTATTGTGGCAACTGGTTTTGAGTCGGTCGTGGCAAGGGACGGTGGCTATGTAAAATTTGCTCCTTGTGATGGCACAGTCAGTTTTAGTGATGGCAAAAAAGTCGTAATTGACGATGCTAGTGGCAGAAAATACACTTTTGGCACAATTAAATTCTATCCATCCAACGATCACTCAACGATTAATCAAACTGTCCGTGTCAAATTTGGAGAAAAAGTCAAAAAAGGTGATATTTTAATTGAAGGTTTTGGGGTTAAAAATGGGGAATTTGCGATTGGGCAAAATGTTAAAGTTGCTTTTATGCCGTTCAAAGGTTATAATTTTGAAGACGCAATTGTTTTGTCCGAAAGGCTTGTTCAAGGTGATAAATTCACTTCCACTCATATTTACGAATTGATTTGTGATGTTCACGAAACTCGTATTGGTAACGAAGAAATTACCCGAGATATTCCCAACGTCTCTTTGGAAAAACTCAAAAAACTTGATGAAAGTGGTGTTATTCACCTTGGAGCATATGTAGAATCTGGCGATATTTTGGTTGGTAAAATCAGTCCAAAAGGCGAGTCAGATCTTTCCCCAGAAGACAAATTGATCAGAGTTTTGTTTGGTGAATATTCTCGTGATGTCAAGGACAGTTCGCTTTATTTACAACATGGACTCAACGGTAAAGTTATTTCTATCCGCTCTTTCAGCCGAGAAAATGGCCATCAATTACCAAACGATGTTATCAAGCGTGTTCATATTTGGCTAGCAACTACTCGCAAAATCAAAGCTGGAGACAAAATGGCAGGCAGACACGGTAATAAAGGTGTAGTTTCGGTAATTTTGCCGGTGGAAGATATGCCTTATTTGGCGGATGGAACTCCTGTGGATATGGTTTTGAACCCGCTCGGTGCTTTGCGTCGTATGAACTTGGGTCAGATTTTGGAGACTCACTTAGGTTTGGTTTGTGAAAAACTTGGCACGACCGCTATTACTCAGCCGTTGAACGAAATTTCTATTGACACTATCCAGGACGAACTGGAAAAAGCTGGCTACCCAAGAGACGGCAAATTGGACTTGTGGGATGGGCAAACTGGCACCAAATATGATCGCCGAGTTACCGTTGGTAATTTGTACATGAACAAGCTTTATCACTTGGTTGATGACAAAATGCACGCTCGTAGCACTGGGCCATACTCTTTGATTACCCAGCAGCCACTTGGAGGTAAAAGCCACACTGGAGGTCAGAGGTTTGGAGAAATGGAAGTTTGGGCGCTAGAAGCCTACGGAGCAGCCTACGCTTTGAAAGAGATGTTGACTATCAAATCTGACGATGAAGTGGGCCGCAAAGACGCTTTTGAAAAAATTGTCCAAGAAAAACAAATCACCGAATCACACTTGCCAAGTTCCTTTATCGTTCTGGCTAACGAGTTGACAGCCCTCGGTCTCAAAGTCAACGCCAAAGTGGTGGTTAGTGATGATTACAAGCAAAAAATTGACGAAAGTTTAGCTCTTTCCGTGGATGAAGGTAATTTGATTTAGGGTTTATCACCAAGTTTAGTCTTTCAAAGGATTTTTCAGTTTTACTAAATTTTACCTAATATTTGGTTAAATTAAAGCATAAAATATCTATTTTTTCTTGATTTTAGCTTTTTTAGGTAAATTTTGGTAAGATTTTTTTACGCAAAGGGTAAATTTCTTGATAAAAATTACTTTTATAAAACCCCAAGCTTGCTTTATTTTTAGCAAAACTTAGAAACATTTTTTTCTTTCAAAGATTTTTCCAGAATTTTCTTTCCAAAACACTCGTAAAAATCAAAATAATTGAAAAAAAAAGGGGGGGGTTAGTAAAAAACACAAAACTAACTAATATTTCGCTATGTTTATCCTTCTCAACTTTTTCTTAATTGCTTTAACTTTTTTGGGCTTAGCTGTCGTCGTGGATAATTTTTTGGTGCCAACTATATATAAATTACGCAAAGTTTTCGGCTGGACAGAAGACCAGATGGGAACCATTATTTCTTTCGTTTCGTCCGCACCAGAATTGTCAGTTTCAGCCGTCGCCCTCTATATTTCCGCCAGTGGAATGCATGCAGAATCAGCTTCAATGGGACCAGGCACAGTGATCGGCTCCGCCCTTTTCTCCATTTTGTTTATTGTGGGAGCCAGTTCTTGGTTCGCGGTCAAAAAACTTAGCTGGGCATCAATTTTGCGTGATATGCTGTTTTATATTTTGGCAGTTTTGGCAATCTATTTCGTAGTGATGGATCAAAAAATCGTTTGGTGGGAACCAATTTTTTTGCTGACTTTATTTGGACTATATTCATACATTGTTGTGGTTTGGAAGAAAATTTTACTTTGGGCTGACAAAAATATTCATCCAAATATTGTCAATGAGGAGGCCGAAATCGCTAAAGAAATGGCCAAAGAATTGGAAACCAAAGAGGAGGAAAAAACTCAAATCCGTCAACAAAAATGGCGTTTTGGCAACTTTGCTCCCAAACTGCTCAGTTTTCTATATTTTGATCTTGGTTTTGATCTTGGGCAAAAATTGGGTTTTTGGAAAATTGCTTGGAATATTGTATTTTCAGTGATTTTGGTGATTTTTTTCAGCACCTTGATGGTAGAAAATGCGGTTGATTTTGCGACTGGGCTTGGCATTTCTCCGGTGGTGATTTCCTTAACCATTTTGGCAGCCGGCACTTCTGTTCCTGATCTATTAGCATCAATCAAAACAGCCCGAGAAGGATTTGGGGACACCGCCATCGCCAACGCTGTTGGAAGCAATATCTTTGACATTTTGGCAAACTTGGGTTTGACTTGGACGGTTGGCATCGTTTTGAGTTCTGGCAAACCTTTGCTTGTGGAAACTGAAAACTTGAACAGCTCCATCATTTTGTTGTTGGCTGCTACCATTTCTTTGCTTTTGGTCATGGTTGCCAAGAAATTTCATTTGGGTAAATTGGTCAGTTTGGTCTTGATGACAAGCTATATTTTATATGTTTTGTGGGAAGTTTTAAAAGCCATAAATATGATTTGATGTTGTGTTTTGATCGGAATTTTCACCAAACTTTTGTGTTGAACGAGTTTTGGAGAATTTAGTGAAGCTTATTCACATTTCGTTTGATCGCTAGAAAATTTATTTAACATAAAAGGCCTGGTGGTTAAAAAGCAAGATAAATATTTCCACGGGCTAGTTTAGCTAAATAAAGTAAAAACCTTGGAATTTATGGTTTTTAAATTAATAAATAGAAAAACTAAACAACTGCTCCATCATCTTTTTTAGGAGTAAATCTTGGTGTTCTGAAAGGTTCTTTAGGTAGGAGTGAGGATAAATCTGATGAATTTGAACTTCTTATATTTGGAATTTGTTTCAAAAGTTGTTCAAAAGTATCAAAATCAAAACGAGTTGCGTCTACCTCTATGTTTTCAGCTTCCCACAAACCGTTTAAAATAAAATTATCTCCAGCTTTAGTAACATACCTATTTATACTGTTTCTATTTAGCTCAACTGTATTTTCAATTGTTGGTTTACTCATATAATCATCTAGAATATTCTTGTTTATTTTAGGGAAGTAGAGAGTATACTTTTTTCCATTATTTGCTGTAAATTCAATAAGATTAAATAACTCATCCATTCTATTTTTATCTATTAGCTGGTATGATGTATTATGATAAAATCGTACTCCTGAATTTGGCTGGGTTAAACAAAAATCTACAAATTCTTGATGAGCTTCTTGTGTTAAATTACCTTTTGAATCAAAGTTTGAGTCCTTACTTATTTCTCTTATCTTCTTCACCATCTCTCGTCTAACCTCGTCTAATAACTTTTTTTTCTCAACTAAAGCTTTCTCCAAACTAGGTCGCATTTGATTTTGAACTATTTCAACTTCAGACTTCTGATTTAAAGTTTCTGCATTTGGTGTTGAGGGGGGGGGTAGAATATTCCATATAATTTATTTAAATTAAAAAATATATTAAAATTATAACACAATATTTTTTTGTTGGCAAGTCTAGCTTTCCCGAAGTATCTTCTTGACAAGATTTGGCTAAAATTTCTAAGTCTGATAGAGACATTTTTTAAATTACTTAATTTATTTTTTTATGTCTGAAATTCAAATTCCTTTGCAAAAATTACAAAAAAACCATTCAGAGGAAGTATCCGATATTCACGGCAAACTGTGGTTTAAAAGAAAACTTTTTGGCTGGGGCTGGACGCCTTGCTCTTGGGAAGGTTGGTCTATTTTGTTGATTTATCTGGTTTATTTTGCTATTAAATTTACTTTTTGGACAGAATACTTGCAGCTTTTGGAAACTGGGAGTGGAGCAGTTGGTTTGACTAATTCCTATCTTTTTATTTTGGATTTTTTGACGGTCAGTTTTTTCTTCATTCTAATTTGCTACACAAGAGGAGAAAAGCCCAAATGGCAGTGGGGCAAAAGGCGAGATTGAAATAAGAAAAGTAACACAAAGAAATTAACTTTTTAGAAACAACTGTGGGAAGGCAGCGATTAAATTCAACGGATTTTTGGGATTGAGATGTACTCAAATTAACATCAATTTGGACAAATAGCTAACAAAAGACTGTGAATTGCCTTAAACTCCCCCGAGCTTTTGGCTCGCCCCCATCAGCTACACTTCAGCACATTTCTTTAGAGAAAATATACAAAAAAGGGGTAAATGGAACTTTAACTATAGTCAGTTTGTCAATTTTGGAGTAAGTTTAGGTATAACTATTTTATAACTCACGGGCTAGTTTAGCCAAATCACTGTTTTCAGCCAAGTTCTTACATTATTTATGAAAACTTTTGGGCAAATTTTATACTCTTCACCAAGTTCCGGGCTTTGGCGGGAGGCTTATCTTTATTATCTGATTAAGGAATTTTTGGAAAATTTTCTGGATGGTAAATATCCACACATAGATCAGGAAAAAAGACGAATTCAGATTTTTGTTACCCAAAAAAACCTCCAAATTAACCTCAAAATTACGAGTGAAAACACCCAGCTTTTGGCAGAGATAAAACAGAAAAAAGTAGAAATTGCTAGCCTGCTTCAAACTCGGCTTATCAAACAAAGAATTATCACCAAAAAATTCCAAATCATAGTTAAAACTGATCTTATTTAGCGATACATACCCAACCCAGCATTAACTCATACTTGATAATTTGAAAAAAGTTTGTAAATATCAACAGCTTAAATCTTGAAAAATCAAAAGAATGAGGTCAAGGTTATAACGAATGAAACATACTTAAACTTAACCAGTAAAGAACAAAGCTACATGGTGTCATCACGAATGAAATGAAGTGATCTTGTGGCAAAAACTAGTAAAGATGAGATTAAGTGTTAAAAGATTGCTTCGCTACGCTCGCAATGACAGGGGAAATACCAATTACCCAGTGCAAGTTGGTTTAGGTTTAGGTATGACAAAATACATTTAATTACCACACAATCGGCTTTTGCCCATTTTTTTGTAGATAATCGTTACATTTCAAAAAGTGCTGGCAACCAAAAAAACCTCTGTGTGCTGACAATGGCGACGGGTGAACTCCTTCCAAAATTAGGTGTTTATTTGAATTTATCAGTGATTTTTTGGAACGGGCAAAACTACCCCACAGGATAAAAACTAGATTTTCTCGCTCATCCGATAGCTTTTGGATTACAATGTCAGTAAAATTTTCCCAGCCTTTAGACCTGTGAGAGGCAGGCAGTCCCGCAACAACGGTCAAAACAGAGTTGAGTAAAAACACGCCTTGACTTGCCCAATTTAGCAAATTCCCATTTTTAAAATCCTTTTGAATCCCAAATTCCTGTTCAATTTCTTTGTAGATATTCTTTAGCGATGGCGGCAGCTCTATCCCGTCTTTGACCGAAAACGACAAACCGTGAGCTTGATTTGGCCCGTGATACGGATCTTGTCCCAAAATAACCACCCGAACCCGAGAAAATGGCGTCTGCCAAAAAGCCGTAAAAATCTCCTCCGGGGCTGGATAAATCGTTTTCTCATTATACTCACTTTTGACGAAGCTGGTCAAATTCGCAAACTCTGGACTTTGGAAATAATCCTTTAAAACCTCTTTCCACTCTGGCTCAATATTGACTTTGGACATAATTTGTTAGATTTTTGGAAATTATTTTTGAGGAAAATACTGCAGATGATGAAGCAAACCAAGTTATAACAATCACGCACTTTTTGTCAATTTTAGGTTAGACTAAACATTTGTTTGTTCACTGTTTCGTCAACTATATTTGTTAATTCGGCTTGGAGTTTTTTGATAAATTCCTCTGAAAAATCAGCTTTTCCTCTTGTAGCATCATCAAAACTATCATAAATTTTAGCCACTTCGTAAATATAGTTGTTGGCTACTTAAAAATTTATATAAGCTGAGGTTTTTCAGTTTGCAAAACATTTGCTATGTTAAACTTATTTCTCTTAAATTTATCATCTATTTTTTCTAATAATTTTTGATTTTTAGTAAATCTAGGAGCATTTGAAATTAAAGTCTTATCGTTTCTAATTTCTTCTTCCCAAATTGGGATAAATATAGACTCAACACATTCAGTAAAAAAAGCTGGTAAATTATCATTAATTTGTTTTAAGAATGTAATTTCGTCAGTATCTTTAGGACGGCATTTTTTGAGAATATACAAAAGATAATACTTGGAATGTTTCATAACTGTGTCAATACCTTGTAGTGTTTTTGATTTTTCCTTTTCTTCTAATTTTAATTTAACTATCATATCTAAAATCTTTTTTGGGTCTAGGTAAATAAGTAAAGTGTAATAATATCTATCAATGTCGGCTGGTGTAATCTCATTAACATTCTCTATTTCTAGTTTTTCTTTAGGGAAAATTTGGTAATAATAAGAATTTTTTTCATTTTCATCATCAACATTTTTAAAAACTGCTGCTTGCCCTTGTTTAGCAAGATAAGGATGTCCACTATAAGCAATGTTTACCAAAACAAATTCTTTCAATTTTATCTCCTTTGCACCATCTCTTTTGGGTAAACCAACTTTATAAATTAAATCTAAACTATGGCCTGATTTTTCTAATAAAGCTATTCTAAGTTGTTTCCAAAATGGCTTATTTGACTGAAACTGCCAATTATCAATCTTATTTTGTTTATTATTAAACTCTACTATTTTTCTAAAAATAGACTCATCTTTTTCTGGAATTTTCAAAATTTTTGCTAAAACACGGATATTTTTAAGTTTTTCCTCTGATGTTCTTAGTTTTTTCAGGGAATTTATAGTTTGTGCTCCATTTACAACCTGTGCTCCTTCTAGTGTATAAAAACCTTTGTTTCCAGTTGGATCTTTTATGTCTCTACATATAATTGTTATACCATTGTTATAAAACCAAAACATATCTGGTTCTTCTGATGCTGTTTCTCGCATTTTTTTGTTAATACCTTTATCTCCAACATATATTCTTACATTAGCCTCAAAAGATGATTCATCCGAAAATTGTTTAACTAAATCATAACCAGAAATATTTTTGACAATTGCTTTTATCTCACCATTTTTACTTGAATATTCAAATAAGTCTTTTTGTCTTGTCTCTTGATCTGCAAGTGTTATTCTTTTTATACCTGAATCATTTTTAAAAATTTTTACAAGCTCCCCAGTGCTATAAAACTTAATTTCATCAATAAAGTCAGATTTATCTATCATTTCTAAACATGAATCTTCAATATTTTTTGCTCTTGTCTCGTCAATACTGGAAACATACACAAAATAAAGTCTAGGTTTTTTACCAATTATAGCCAATCCCTATTAAACCTTTACACTCATACAGTTAATTTGGATACATAAATTCTCTATAAAATCAACAGAATAATCGTAAAAACTTCTCAGCCTTTGC
>JBIIDY010000073.1:0-8048 GCA_044238065.1 Limisphaerales bacterium
ACATAAATGGCACGAATTGAAGCAAAGGCTGAGAAGTTTTTACGATTATTCTGTTGATTTTATAGAGAATTTATGTATCCAAATTAACTGTATGAGTGTAAAGGTTTAATAGGGATTGGCTATACAAACTTTTTTCAAATTACCAAGTACAAGTTAATGCTGGTTTGGGTGTACATAATTTTTTCCAAGCTTCAAAAAATTCCAAAGATCTTCTTTCCCAAAGCTATGTAATAATCAACTGAAATTAACAAAAAATAGTTTTCAAAAAACTGAAACTGTCTAAAACTTGACTTATTTTTAAAATTATCATAAAACCAAAATACCAGCTTATTTATCTCAAATTTCCAAAACTAAACATTTTTACCAAAATTTACCAAATTATTTTTTATGAACTTTTTCAGCCAAAATCTAGCCAAAGTCAGCCCAAAAGACGGATTAACAAATTTAGAATTAGAAACTATTTCAACCAAATTTACGGAAATTTATGAGCTTGCCAAAAGTCGCCAGCAAGGTTTTTGGGATTTACCTGATCAAAACATTGACTCCATTTTGGAATTTGCCAAAAAAACACAGGGAAAATTTACCGACATAGTTATTCTTGGAATTGGTGGAAGTATGCTTGGGCCGATTTGTTTACTTGGAGGTTTTGAAAAGCAAACTGTCGGGAAAAATCCTAAAGTTCACTGTTTGGACAATATAGACAGCGACCAAATTTCACTGGTGGAAAGTCAAATTAACCTTGAAAAAACCCTCTTTTTGGTTCAAACCAAGTCTGGCACAACTCCCGAAACTTTAGCACAGTATTTTTATTTTAGAAGTCTTGCCGAAAAAAATAATTTAGATATCAAAGAGCATTTTGTTTTTATTACTGACCCAGAAGTTGGTTATTTGCGTCAAGTTGCTATACGAGAAAATATCACCAGTTTTGCTATTCCCGCTAATGTTGGCGGTCGTTTTTCCGTGCTATCTCCTGTTGGTTTGGTAATTGGTGCGCTGTATGGTTTGGACATTATCAAAATCCTCACTGGTGCCAAAAATTCCTTGTCCGAAAAGGCTTTGAAATCTAGTTTTGATCTAGCTTGTATTCAGTATCTTTTGTCCCAAAAAGGAAAGTCTATTAATGTTTTGATGCCGTATTCTAGTCGTTTGCGTCTCCTTGCTAATTGGTACACCCAGCTTTTGAGCGAAAGTATCGGTAAAGAATACAACCTCAAAGGGCAAATTGTCAACACGGGAATTACCCCGCTTCCTGCGCTTGGAGCGACTGATCAGCACTCTCAACTTCAGCTTTTTAAGGAAGGTGTGAACGATAAGTTGTTGATTTTTATCAATGTGTTAAATAAGGAAAATTCGGTGCTAATTGGGCAAAACTTGCCTGATGCTTTTGATTATTTGAACGGCAAAACTTTTGATGATTTGCTTCAAGCGGAGTTTAAAGGAACTGTCCAAAGCCTAACCGAATCCAGCAGACCAAATGTCACCTTGGAAATAGAAAAACTAGACGAAACAAGCTTGGGAGAAATTTTTATGTTTTTCCAAATTAGTGTGGCTTTTTTGGGCGAACTTTTGGAAATTAATACGTTTGATCAGCCTGGAGTGGAGCGAAGCAAGGTTTTGACCCGAGAATTTTTGGAAAAATAAGGAAAGTGGCTAATAAATTAATTTTTGTTTGGAAATTTTGCAACTATTACACCCAAACCAGCATCAACTCATACTTGGCAATTTGAAAAAAGTTTGTAAATATAGCAGCTTGAATCTTGAAAAAACAAAAAAGAATGAGGTTAAGGCCATCACGAATGAAACAGACTTAACCACTAAAAGCAAAACTACATGGTGTCATCACGAATGAAATGAATTGATCTTGTGGCAAAATCTAGTAAAGCTAAAAAAGATTGCTTCGTTAGCCTCTGTTCCTTTTAGTCTGTTCGCTACGCTCTGTTCACTGTGTTCAACTAGTGCCACTTGGTCGGGTTGTTCCATCCACATTCACTATCGCTTATTCACTTCGTACCCATACACTCATTTGGGATGGCGGGGGGGGGAAGATCATAATGACAGGGAAATTACGAATTAACTAGTGTAAGTCAATGTAGGTTTGGGTATAAAAGGGTTATTCAGGGTTTATTCCTCCACAATGACTTGAAAGCGGTTTTGAGTTTTGACACGGTTGGTTTTGACAATATAAAGCGGGCGATTGACGACTTCGGTGTGGATGTTAGCGATATAAAGTGCGATCAGACCAAGACAAATCAGCACGACTCCAATCAAAAATAAATTCAAAATACCCAACAAAGCTGTCCCGCTAAAAAATAATACGGGGAAAATAACTGCAACGTATTGATTCAAAAAAGCCAAAAATCCAAGTATTCCAGAGAAAAGTGTGATGATAATACCCAAATAACCAGCAAATTTCAATGGAAAAAGACTGTGTAAAATAAAAGAATTTAAAGCCAGCTTGACCCGCTTCATCAAACTATAACTCGCTGTGCCTTTGTTGCGAGGCTTTTCTTTATAATTGACAAAACTGCGATCAAAACCTAGCCAATCCACCAAAGCCCTTGCCATCCGACTTCTTTCGGTAAAACGGTTAAAGTGGTCAATAACCTCACGGTCAATCAAGCGAAAATCCAAAGCCCCGGGCAAAATTTCCCCCTCCCCAATCTTTGACATAATGGAATAAAACAGTGACGAGCCGATTTTTTCAATCAGGTTGTTAGTTTGTTTTTTATCACGTACGCCAATCACCACCTCCGAACCAGTCTCCCAAAGTTCCACAAATTCAGGGATTTTGGCTACCGGATACTGCAAATCAGCGTCCACCACAATAGCACATTCGCCAAGGCAATAGTCAAAACCAGCACTAATCGCGATCTCTTTGCCAAAGTTGCGAGAAAATTCAATCAGTTTGACGTTGGGGTCTTGGATTTGAATTTTGGTAATTTCCAGCACTGTCCAGTCGCTACTCCCGTCATCCACAAAAACCAGTTCATAATCGTAAAGTGGCAATTTTTTCCAGACTTTTTTGAGTTCCAAATAGCAGTCGTTGATATTTTCCTCTTCGTTAAAACAAGGAATAATCACCGAAATAATCGGTTTTTTAGGCATTTTTTCAGTTTCATTTTGGTTTTTATTTTCACTTTTTGGGAATTTATTTTGGTCAAGTTTTTCGTTTTTTTCGTTAGATTTATTGATAGAATTTTTGGCGTTATCCCCAACACTTTCCAAAAGTTTTAAGTTTTGAGTTTCCGATTTAGATTCCAGTCTGTGCTGGTTTTCTTTTTTGGTCAAAATATCGTCTTTGGTGGCAGTTTTGTCTTGTATTGACAGTTCATTTTTGCTTTGAGATTTAGAATTTTCCATTGTTTTGTAAATAAAAATTTATAGAAAGGCGTTTTTACAGGATTTGATACAAAGGCTATAAACTAGCAAAAAGCTAAAAAAATGCACACCAAAAATTAACAACAGAAAACTAACTTTTTAAAAAACATTTTGTCAAATTATTTTGCTAAACTGTCAGCCACTTCATTCTCCCAAAATCAAAAAGTCAAAGTATTTTTTTCGGTTCAATATTGGTTTGAAAATCACCATCCAAAACCAATTTTTCATAGCCAGTTTTAAAGCATTTTTTATTGACAAGTTCTGCAAATTTATTTTGTTTTATCCAAACTTATTTTTTGTTGCAATTTCTTATTTTTATGTTTTTTAATATTTAGCTTTGTTTGACAAATTTTAGAAAAAACTTTGAATTTGATTACTTTTTACATTTTATCATTTTTTATTTTTTTATGACAGAAAACTCACAGCCAAACTCACAGAAATTTTATCAAAAAAAACCTTTTATCTTTTTAGTTGCTGGTGTTTTGGTTTTTGGAGCTGGGTTTTGGAGCGGTCAAGAATATATGAGATATCAAATTAAACAAAGTATAGCGGATGTTTTTAGTGGAATTGGTAATTATACCCAGTCTCAGGCAAAATCAGAAAGTAAGCAAAAAACTAGGGTAAAATTTGGTGAAAGTGCTAAAATAGAAGATTTTAATATTTCCATTGCCAAAATCAAAAACGAAAAGGAAATAAAGAAAGAATATTACGAGCCACAAATTGCCAAAAATGAATGGTTGGTAATCACTTTAAATGGTGAAAATCAGAGTAAAAAAGCTGGTGGTTTTTATCTTGGGAATGTTAAACTTATTTCAAATGGAGCTGAGTATAACAAGTCTACAGCTTTGTCAGGGCAGTTAGATAAAAAGGATGTTTTGGAAGGGTTTGAAACTTGCCTTGAATGTTCTATTAACCCAAATGAAAAAGCACAAGCAGTGATTTATTTTGATGTAAAAAGTGATACAACAAAAGATAAATTAGTAATTAAAGATTTTGAATTTGACTTAAAATAATCCCAAAACTATGAAATATTTATACGGGCTTGCCGAATTACAACCAGCAGATTATATTATTGAATACAAAATAGAAGGTGTTTTGATCAGGGAAGATAAGTGGAAAGTTCCTATTTTTAGGAAACCTATAAGTTTTTTGTTGGAATTTGATAAAATTAGCAAAATTGAAGTAAAAATTGATACCCAAATAAATTATAAAATGTCAGCTGGGAAAGCGATTGCGGTCGGTGCTTTGACCGGAGGGGTTGGAACTTTAGTTGGTGGAATGATAGGCAGTAAGAAAAAAGACACTTCTAAATACATAATTATAAGATATTTTCACGAAGATTTAGGAGAAATTGAAGTTATTTTTGAAGATAAATATGCTGAAAAAACCCAATCAAAACTCTTAAAAATGAAAATAGAGAGTGTTAGGTTAGAAAAGTTGAAACAAATTGAAATAAATCAACCATCAATGACTGGAACAGTTGAATTAAGTCAAAAAGAAATAGCGAATACTGAAGAACCTAAAAGTACAAACTTTTGGAAAGTCTTTTTTTTTGGTTGGTTTTTCTTAATAATCGGTGTAGTTGGTTTTTTTGGAAATCCTATTATTGGGCTTGTTTTTATTGGATTAGGTGTTTACATGATACCAAAATTGAAAAATAAAGTTAACGGTTGGCTTGATAAGAATAAAAGTTGATAATTTTTTATGTTCTATGCTTAAAATTCTAATAAACACAAACAATGGAACTCGGTTGAGTATTTATGGCAGACAAGGTGGTTGGAACCAAACTTTTAGTTTTGATAACAATACCAATAGAATCAGCGTTGGTGGAAAATGCCTAGATATTTTTGGCGGAGTTAATAGTGGAGCACAAGTTGGACTTTGGGATTGTCACAGCGGCGATAACCAAAAATGGGTGTTTAATGGTGTCAACTTACGTCCAATGAGTAACCAAAATTATTGTGTAGATGCTTCTGGTAGCTTGAGTCAAGGAACGCAATTAATTATTTGGGGCTGTCATGGTGGCGGAAATCAAAGGTGGGTTGCAGGAGATAATAACTTTGGTAGTAGTTACAGTGTAAATATTCATGCAAAAAAGACAGGATTCATAAGTTTTAATGGAGATTATGGACATGTTTTAATTAGCTATAAAGTTGGGAGTTCTCTTGTTAATACTCAAAGTTCTTGGCCAGGATATGATACAGATTGTTCAACAGATAATGGAAATAGAAATAATATTTGTGATAATGATGCTGCATATGTAGATAAGATTGATGATTGGAATTTTGCTAGATATCCAAGTACTTTTTCAGGTGCTAGAATTAAAAGTGTTTATATTGATAAGAAATTAAGTGATCTGCATAGATATAATAGTGGCTATAGGTCTGGCTATATGGGAAATTTTAATTATGCAGTAGGTAGTTTTAATACTTATAATGGTAACTGTGCAAGTTTTTCACTTAGAGTTTGGAATACTATAATGTCTTATTCTGGTTATCCACAGCTTTACCCAACTTTAATTGACTATCCTAGTGCTATTTATGATGTTATCTAATAAATATTTATGACCATCGACTATCTTTCCCTGATCTCCTTTTTAGTCTTATCTTGTGTTTTAGTTTTAGCTTTTTACTTTACGAAAGGCAAGATTTTGATTGGTAATTATATTTTTTATTTTTTGTGTTTATTTTTCATATTTGATTTCACACTCTTTTTGGGTACAATTTTTATTGGAAACCATCCTTTGCTTTTAGATATCAAGCCTAATTTCAACTTGCTAAATTTGGTTGTTAAAAATACCTTATTTTTATCTGTTCTTATCTACAATTTGACATTTTTCAAATCAACATCAAACCTAACCAAAATAACCAGCATCATCTTTTTAGTGTGGTTCATTTTGAGTTTTAGTGGTAATTTGTACCTCTTTTTTGAAAGTCTCAATCTTAGAAATAATTTTTGGCTCCAAGCTCTGTTCTACATTTTTGAAAGCGTTTTAACGTTATGGACTTATTATGTCTGTTTTTATAGACCCAAAAGCAAGCACATAATGATTTAGTAATTCCAGCAGGATTTATCAACAAGTTTTAATATGAAAAAAATTTACCAAACCTATCTTATCTTGCTCGCAGTACAAACGATGTCGAGCCTTTTACAATTATTCTTCCCAATACCAGAAAGTCCTGGCGACTCTAGTGGACTTTTGATTTTACGTAATTTTTATGTTTTTACAACTTTGATTTACTTGATTTTTACGACAATTTATGGAGCTTATCTTTTGATAATTTCTAATCTCCATCTACAAAATAAACTGATTGGAAGAGTTATTAGTTTTTTACTCATATTTTCCTTTCCTTTATTTTTTGCTTTATTTTTTGAGTTGGCTGGTTTTTTGAGAAGAGTTTTTGGCTATATGGAAAATGGCCTTATCAGACTTCACTTGGATGCGGTTTTTTTGTGCCTACTATTCGTGTTTTTGCAGTTGAGCTTGATCGTATTTTTTCATAGAAAATATAAAGAAAACTCAAATGTCCAAGTAAAATAAAAATATGACTTTTTTCAAGAAAATAATTTGGGTAATTTTTTGCTCACTGCCAATTGTTTTTATAACTATTTGCTATAGCTTGGTAATAGGAAGATTTGCAAGTACAATCATTAGCCACGAGATTTTAGATGGCGTTTTGCTTCAGTTTGGCTTGGGTTTGGCAAGTATTCTTGTATTGACATTACTATATTTACCCCTAAATATATTACAGTTATTTTTAATAATTTTTTTAACATTCAAAAATCAAGCTAAATTTCCTAAAAAGACCTTCAAAACTCTCTTTTATATTACTATAATTCTTTTGATATTGACAATCTTTTTGCTCATTCCTTATATCTCAATTACTTTTTTCAAAAATTATCATTTTTCTGAATTTTGGTATAACAAAATGGGTATTTTAATCTACTTTTTAGATATTATTGTGCCTTTTGGTCAGTTATTTTTCATTTATATTTTCTGGAAATTTTGGAAGATTTGGTTTGGAAATGAAGTTATAACCGATAGTAAACCATAGACATTTTTGATAATTTATATTACTTGTGCAAATTAAGCATCTGATGTCTGGAATTTAGCTGTTGACTTATATTTAGTTTCAGCTAACCTTCCTTATACTAACCTTCCATCTAATATCTATAATAGCCTACGAATATGTCTAAAAACTTTATATTTAAATCTGCTTTGGCAGTTGTTGCAATCGTTGGTATTATAATTCTAGCTCAATTCCAAATAGAAAAAAATAACAAATTTCAAGCTGCTAAAAATCTTTGTAAAGAGAAGTATAGCCTACCTTCAGCCGTTCAAGCTGAATCTGGTGGATTAAAATTTCAAATTACTAATTTAAATGAGTTGAAAATCAATCAAGAAGTTTTATGGTATCAAGAAAAAATGTCAATTGGTGGGCCTATTTATCCATATTGTAGGATTTCCATTGATCAAGATATAAATGTACAAATTAGCCGTGAAGACAAAATTATAAGTAATAATAAATACTATTTTCGCTTGCTATTTACCCCAAACCATCGAAACTTGACAAAATGTTATAAATACTTAATAATCAAAGCATATGTCTAACAAATTAAGTCCAAACAAAGGCGGTAGGCCTCCAAAACTAACCGATGAAATGTTTTGG
>JBIIDY010000005.1:0-26371 GCA_044238065.1 Limisphaerales bacterium
TTTTATTTGAGTTGTTTTGTTTGAAAAAAGTAATGACTTTTAACCTCAAATCGTTGCTATAGCGAGACATATTTAAACTGTAGAAAATATTTTACTTTTTGTAAAGGTTTAATAGGGATTGGCTATATAATCATTTTTATGGAAAAACAAAGCAATATTAAAAGAAATTTAGTGCTGGGAGGGTTAGCAGGTATTACAATTTTAACTTCTGTAGCAATCGCAAGATTATATCCACAACTACTTTTAAGTGGCGAAAATACCGATAAAATTAACGAAAAGAAAGAAAATAGAAAAAAAAATAGTATCAATGGTAATGTTGAAACAGCATCAAGCGAAACTAACGCTAATCAATCTAGCGAAGAACCAGATAATAACACTCCATCCCCAAAACGAGGTGATGGTAGGCGTGAAAATAATAGTAAATCATTTACAATAAACGGTGTTGTATGTCGTTTGGATGTTCCTTTACCTGATCCAATTGCTAAAAAAAAGATTGACGGTGCTTTTGTTTAGAATTTTGATATTAGTTTGGACATAATTTTTTAGCACAATTTCCAGCTAAGCAAATTTTCCACCCAAAAGGTGGTTTTTTTGTGCCTATTTTTCAGGTTTGATCAAAGTGGAGTTTGGTTCTTGGATTATCAATTTTTCTCTTTAAATTTTTTGACTTTTTGCCCAAGATTTTATTCAGTCTTTGCGGGACAAAAGCAATGTTGCCAAAGCTAAAAATCACCAAATCATAGTTTGCCAGCTCTCTAATTTTGGGGCTAAACAAAAAGAATAATTGTCTCTTGATATGCTTCCAAATCGGAATATGGCTTTCTTCGTGTAAATAAAAAAATCCAAACCGCTCATCCCAAACCTTGCCAACAAAATCTGGATCTTTCTGGGCGTTCTCTTTACCCCACACTGCCAAATCCACCCCACCAACCCAGAGGTCAGCTTGGTAATACTCTCTCATTTGCAGCACCAGTTTTTCACCACCGCCTTTACAATCTCCTTTAAAAAAATGATGGAAAACAGCAACTTTTTTGGACATATTTTGGAATAGCTTTGAATTGGGAAATAACACTTGAAATTGTGAATTGTTTTCTGGTAACTTTTTAGCTTTATTTAATTCCAATTCCCCTCTTGAGCGTAGCGTGCGAATGAACAAAGTGAATGTGTGAGAGCAATGAACGGAGCGTGGGAGGTACGACCAGAGGGGTGGCAACCGAAGGTTGGCGGGGTGTTTTTATCACGTGGAATTTTACGGTGCTAAATTCTATTAAAAACAAGAATAAAATAACTGGAATTATAAAAAGTATATTTTCAAAATATGTCAACATTTAGAGTTTATACCCAAAACCAAACCAACTTGTACTGGTTAATTAGTAATTTTCACACCATCTTGAGGTATAAAACACGTCATTGCGAATGAGTGTAACGAATGGGTGTGGGAACAAAGAGACCAAGCGAGCGTAGCGAACAGACCAAAGGGAACAGAGGCTAAAGAAGTAATCTTTTAACACTTCAAGGTTTAGCTTAACTAGATTTTACCACAAGATCACTTCATTTCATTCGTGATGACCCTGTCTTCATTCTTTTAGTTTTACCAAAAATAAGTAGCTTTGAAAGATTTTGAAAAGTGGTTTTGACAAGTTAAAGTCTAACTTAACAACCTTTCCATTTCTTCCAGCAAGCTGATTTTTTGAGTTAGCATTTCTTCCGCATTTTCCAAGCCCAAATAGCTCTCACTCGCCAATTTGCCAGCTTTTAATTTGGCGTGAATTTCGTTGATAATTTGGGTTTTGAGATTGCTGTGAGGGTCACTTTTCAACTCTTTGGACATTCTGGCAAGGTATTTTTCCACCACTTCCTGATCTTTCATCGTTAATTCAAAAAGTAAGATTTCTTCGTCTTCCAGCGGATTGACGCGGTTTTCAGTGTGAATTATCTGCCCCTCAAACGCCCTAATCACGAGTAAAATCAAATCAACTTGTCCAATATGCGACAAAAATTTGTTACCAAGTCCTGCTCCTGTGGACGCTCCTTTGACAAGCCCTGCGATATCCAAAAACTCGATCATTGCGTGAACTTGCTTGCTTGTCCCAGAAATCTTTGCCAAAACGGGAATGCGAGCATCAGGCACGGAGACAATTCCACTGTGAGGCTCGATGGTACAAAATGGGAAATTTTCCGCTGGGACGCCGATTTTGGTTAAAAGGTTAAAAAGGGTGGATTTACCAGCATTTGGAAGACCTACAAGACCAACAGAAAACATAAAATTTGGAGAAAATGGACGAAAAAAACTTGAAAACTTGAAAAAAAATTGGATTAATAAGCTTGTGTTAAAACTAAAAAGTCAAAAACAAAGCCAAAACTCGCAAAGTATTTGGGAAAAACTTGATAAGTCTTGTATTGAAAAACTTGAAAAAATCGTAACTACTTCAATCTGATATTTCAAAAGTAAAATTAAAGGAACCAGAGGAGATAGCTATTTTTAAGCATGCAATTTGAGATTTGGGTATTTTTTGGTTGAAACTTTGAGACATTTTTTAGATAAAAAAGTTGTGAATAAGTTTTGTCAATTTGTCAATCAGTTGCGTTCTGTTTGCTTCGCTACTTGCAACATTTTGTAACACTCTCTCCCCTTAATTCACCCAGCTAGTTTGCTCCTTCGTTTGGTCAGCTTGACTCGCATATACCAAAACCACACTAACATGTATTAGTTAATTCGTAATTTTCACACCACCCTGAGGCACAAAGCAACCTTTTATCACTTCAAGACTTAGTTTTACCAGATTTTACCACAAGATCACTTCATTTTATTCGTGATGACCCTTAATTTGCTTTTTACTGGTTAATTCTTTTGTATTCCTGCTTCATTTGTGATAACGTCCAGTGGCTTGTTTATACCCAAATTCTTACCAATCTAGCATAGATTATTTTAGTTTTCCAAAATTACTAAGCACAGGTTAGTGTGGATTTGCTTATGGCCAATTTTATTGAAATAGAATAGGTATCACTAGGTTTGTATGACTTCACAGAAGGGTAACTTTAGCACCACGAAAACTCAAATTAAATATATTGATTTCTTGGTGTTTTTGATTATTTAATTTTCAGTACCAAGTTTTGATTTTGACTTTGATCACAAAAAATTTTGACAAAAAATTACAAAAGGTTGGAAATAAGATAAAGAGTTTTTACCAAAAAGAATTAAAATAAATTTTACCAAAACCTCACAATGTTTAAAAATAAATTTAATCTGGATACTCAAAGTCAACTTACCCTCCTGATAATTGCCAGTTTTGCCTTGTCCTTATTGCTCTATATATCAATTTTTGGCATGGCTGGTATGTTTGGCAATTTGATTGCAGCTTTTTTATCTGGTTTTTTGGGGCGGGCGTCGGTAGCTTTGCCAATTGTGATTTTTAGTTTTGGGCTTTTTTTGATGAGAATTCAGCGGAACAAAGATAACGAAAAATTTGTCAACAATCCTCGTTTTAATCTAGGTGCTGTTTTGATTTTTTTGGTTTTTTGTGGGCTTTTGAGTTTGATTTTTGATGTGCGAACGATAGATAACATTTATAACGGTGGTGGGCTAATTGGCTTTTTGATTTATCCTTATATTCTCGGTTCTTTTGGATTTTTTGGCGGACTGTTGATTTTAATTTCTCTGTGGATCTATGGAGTTTTTTTGTTGACTGGAATGAATTTTGTGCAGTTTGTGGATAATGTCCAAGCCACGATTAAAAATCCAAGTAATTTTTGGGAATTTGTGCCTGATATTTTTGTGCCTGCTGTCAATTCTCAAAAAAAAGAGGAGAAAAAAGTGGAAGAACCGCCCAAACCTGTAGAAAATTTGACCAGTATCCAAGCCAAACTTGACCCCAAATTCAAAGCTAATACTCAAAACACAGAATACTCAGCCTACGAAACCGTGAGTAAAATTCCTGAAATGGCCCTACGTGAAGCGGAAATGCGTGAAAAAAAACTTGCTCAGGAGCGTGATAAAACCGTCAGTTATTTTCAAAGTATGGAAGAACAGATGGAAAGTAATAATTTTAATCCAAAAGTTGCCCAATATCAAGCCGATAATGAAGACAACCCAAAATTCAAAAAATTTGAAATGGAGACAGAAAGCTCTGTTAATCCCGAGACTTTGGCTTTTATGAATTCAATTTCTGGCAAAAATCCTACTAAAAACTGGCGAGACAGTGGTTCTGATGATGATCTGGAAGAGACTGAAAAAGATGAAATTACTGATGAAAAAGGTGGTGATTTTGATGATGAATTGGACAAAATTTTGGATCAAACTTTATACACAGATTCGGCTTTGAGAGGAAAAATAAGTCCTCAAGAGCTTTTGGAAAAAATAATTGAAGAAAGATTGGCAAGAAAAATGAAAACTAATTTTGACAATCCAAAAAATGACGTTCCAAACTTTATTTTACCAGATCAAAAACCAAACTCTAATTCCGTCGGTTTTAGTAGTAAAGTTAATAATTCAACTTCTGTTCCAGCTCCAAAAAGTAGTGAACCAATCAAGTGGACACTGCCTCCGTTCGAGCTTTTGGGGGAAAATAAAATCAAGGCGGAAATTGGTGGCGATGTGGAAAGCAACGAAAAAACCATTCAAGAAACTCTCAAAAACTTTGGCATCACTGTAGAAATGGGAACTTCTGTTATCGGGCCAACAGTTACGCAATATACTCTCAAACCTGCCAGTGGAGTCAAACTTTCCTCCATCAATTCCCTTCAAAAAGATTTAACTTTGGCGTTGGCTGCTACCAGTATTCGTATGGAAATGCCGATTAGCGGTCAAAGTTGGGTTGGTCTTCAGATTCCCAACAGGGTTCGCTCCCAAGTTCGCCTGCGAGATATTTTGCACACCAACGAGTTTTTTACTTTTCCGGATAGTCTTCCTGTGGCTGTGGGCAAGGATGTCGGCGGGGCAAATATGATTTTTTCTATCACCAAAATGCCTCATTTATTGGTCGCAGGTAGTACTGGAGCGGGTAAAAGTGTCTGGATTAACTCCATGCTTTTGAGTCTTTTGTATCGTTATTCACCGGCAGATTTGCAGATAATTCTGGTGGATATGAAACGGGTAGAATTGAAACTTTATGACAAAATTCCCCATCTACTCAGTGATGTTATCACCGACGCTGAAAAAGCCATTAACGCCCTAAAATGGACAGTGGTGGAGATGGATCGGCGGTACAAACTCTTGGAAAAATACGGCAAGCGAAACATTGGGGATTATAACGCTTTTGTGGCTGATATCAACGAAAAAGTAGCCAAAAGTCCCGAAAAATTTGAAAAGTTGGAAATGTTACCTTATATGGTTTTTGTTATTGACGAGCTGGGAGATTTGATGATGCTTGCCAAAAATGAAGTCGAGCCGATCGTGGTAAGGCTGACCCAAATGTCGCGGGCTGTTGGAATTCACTTAGTTTTGGGAACACAAAGACCTGATGTTCAGGTAGTTACAGGGCTTATCAAAGCCAATATCCCAACTCGGATTTGTTTTGCGGTGGTTACCCAGATTGACTCGCGGGTTGTTTTGGGGGTACAGGGGGCAGAAAATTTGGTTGGGCAAGGTGATGGTTTGATTTTGACGCCGAGTGTGATGCAACCGATTCGTTTTCAAGGGGCTTTTGTGGAAGAAAAAGAGGTGCGAGAATGCTGTCAATATATCAAAATTCAAGCTGCCAAAAACGCTGGTTTTACCAATTTTAAACCCGAAGTAACCGAGCCTCCTGTGGCATTTGCGGGGGTGCCGGGTCTTGCCAAAACTGCCAAAAAAGCCAGCTCCAAACCAAATAACGACGGACTTTTCCTTTATGAAGAAGCTCGTAAAATGGTACTACAGTATGGTCAATGTTCACCTGAGTTTTTGATGGAAATTCTACTCATTGACAAAAAAACTGCCAAGAAAATCCTCAATGAAATGGAAGAAGAGGGTGTCATCGGCCCAGAAATGCCTGGCAATCGTGAGCGAGACATTTACGCCGTGGATTAGCTTTTCTACCCTTTGAGTACGAGATTTAATCCTGTGATTTTTTGAATACAAGTCCATCTTTGTCTAATTTTGATATCTCACGTAACGCAGCTCTGGCTTCTCGCTCTTTTATTACCCTTTGTCTATTAAACTCTAATACTTCTTCCACTGTTAAGCCTTCAGGAACAAATAAAATTCTTCTTTTACCATCAGGTATCGTGGATATCAATTGCCTTGTCTTCATATTATCACTACTCATTGATAAAGTAAAAAAATCGATGTTAACCCCAAATTCTTCAGTTAAATTCTTAATAAGAATACCCAATACAATACGCCTATTTCCCTCTAAAAGATTTTTAAAAGCTGGATTATTTAGATTTTTGATAACGTCAGAAATAGTTTTAATTCCAAGTCCGCTAAACATCTTTGTTACCTTTACTTTATTAGCTAGTTGCTCATTAGCTGATTTAACTTTTCCTTTTTCAATTATCCTGGCTTTTGCTTCTTGTAATTCTACTATTAAATTATCTAAAATATGAATTGCTTCTGTACCTTTTTCTTCGCAATATTTTTTTATTTTTTCAACTATCTTCTCAAGAGAGACAGTCTTTTTTTCGCTTGAGGGGTGGGTATGTGAAAGTTGTTGATGTTGTGGCAAATTTTGATCGGACATAATGATATTGTAAAAAATAAGTGTAAAAAGTGTTGAAAAATAACCTTGCCCAAAGTATTCCATATATTTTTTGGAATTGTCAAAATTTTACCAAATGGTTTGTGGTTATCGAGATTTTTGTGTGTTTTTCTCTATTTCCTAGCTAAATTGGTTTTTAAAATGGGGCTGAAGAAAAATGAAAGTGTTGGGCTGTAGCGGAATACTTGCCGTTCCAAAAAATTAAATATAAATTAAAAAAATTTAGCTGAATTAAATCATAAAAAAATCATATTGTCAAAATAATAATAAAAATCAAAAAACCCACCAAAAAGGTGAGCTAGATTTGGCGAATTAAAAACACACTAATTAGCCATTATTAGCCATTTTGATAAGATCATCCATTACTTCCACAGCTTTCATTGGAAAATTCCCAGCAGCACTTTCCCCGCTAAGCATGACATAATCTGCTTTATCAATGACCACAGAGCGGTACAAATCACTAACTTCAGCGCGAGTTGGTACAGGGAAATCACACATAGTCTCCAAAGCTTGGGTTGCTACGATGAATTTTTTGCCTTGCTTTTGACACTCTTTGACGATTTTTTCTTGCAAAAACGGAACGAGAATATTAGCAGGTTCAGTTTCCAAAGCCAAATCACCACGAGCAATCATAATCAAATCACTTTCAGCGACAATTTCCGGTAAATTAACATCACTGACAGCTTCGGCCATTTCCAATTTTGGACAAATTCGAGGAAAATAATCGGTTACACCAGCCTCACTCAAAATTTTGGTTAAAAGTTCTTTCAATTCTAAAATTTCAAACTTGGTTTTGACAAAACTAGCGGCAACAATTTCTGGTTTTAATTCTACCAAAAGTGCGTTCAACATCATAATGTCACGTTCACCCAAAAATGGAACTTCTAGTTTGGAGTTAGGCATATTCAAGCCTTTTTTGCTCTTGACAACTCCTCCAAAAACCACTTCACAAATGACTTTTTCACCGACAATTTCTGCAACTTTCAATTCTAATTTACCGTCATCTACCAGGATTTTGTGGTCAGGTTGAACGAATTTATTGATTGGGAATTGGAATGGGAACACTTGTTGATTTTTGGCGTTGCTGTATGGGTATTCTTGTTCAGCTTCTTGGTTTTCTAGTACGATCAAATCTCCTGTTTTGATTATCAAATTTTGGGAAACTTCACCAAGACGAATTTTGGGACCAGGTAAATCAAAAAGTAATTCTAAACCATTTTCTCGGGCCAGATTAGCTGATACTCTATGGGTTTCGGCACTACCGTGAGAAAAATTTAGACGGGCAATAGCCACACCATGACTGGCGAAAAAGCTCATTACTTCAGCGTTATTAGATGCTGGGCCGATGGTGGTAACAATTTTGGTTGTTTGAGACATAAAAATGCTGTTGATTTGAAAACAGTAAAAAAAATTGTAAAAGTTTAAAAAGTGCAAAAAGGCACAAAAAACAAAAACATCAGTAGCTTTGCAACCTTTCTTGGATTTGTCAAGGGAACTCTTGAAAACTTTTCTCAAAACTAATTTTAAAGCTCTCTAATTAAAGTAAGTAACCCTCCAAATTAGAAAACAAAATCATAAAAAAATTTAATTTAGTCCACAATTTCCAAGGTTATTTTAATGTTATTTCAGATTTTCTATTGGGTTTTCTGCTCAAATTTCTGTCTTGTTTTTAACGGCTCAAAAAGTCCAAACAAAACCCAATCTTAAATTGGTTATTATATTTGACAGTTGCCCGATTTTCTCACTCACCGAATAAATTTTTCCAGTCTGTTCTGATCATTTTTTGCCACTTTTGCCAGTATTTTTCAAGAGATTTGTTCATTTTGGTAAATTTATTAAAGAGCGGTTTAAGCGTTTTTTCTGCTCCATTTAGTTTTGGAGTGATTTCTTTTTTATGCTCGTCAATTAGCTTTTGGTAAAGATCTAAATACTCTAATTCTACGGCACGATCAGCTAGTTTTTTGGCAGTTTTTTTGGCCCCTGTTGACAGTTTTTGTCTAAGTTTTGAGTCAAGATAAATTTTTTCACAGGTTTTAGTCATTTCTGGAATTGACACCCAAAAACCATTTTCCAAATCTTTATTTTCACTTTCTTCCAAATTTTTTTCGTCTAAATTTATTTCAAAAGATGAATTCTTAAAACTAGTTTGACTAGATTTTTGTGGATTACTGGTCAAATTTTGGTTAATTTTGCTATTCTTATCACCAATTTTCCAATTTTCCAAATTACACGAGTTAACAAAAAATTGATGGGCAGGGTCGTCAACAGTGATAATCGGTAAGCCAAAACTTAAAGCCTCAAAATCAGTTGTCGGCAAATTTTCACTGCTGGAAGTGTTGATAAAAACATCACAATATTGACAAATTTTAGGTAAGGTTTGACTGGTGTATTTTCCAATTAAAAAAACCCGATTTTCTAATTTTAGCTCTTTGATTTGTTTTTGCAAAGCATTGATTTCAGGCCCGCTACCAGCAATTAGATAGTTTATATTTGGGTATTTTTCCAAAAGTGGTCGCAAAACTTGAATACCTAAATCCAGAGATTTTTCTTTAGCGACTCGCCCAAAAGTCAAGAAATTAAAACTTTTTTCCAGTCTTCCCTCAATGTTCAGCCTTGCCAAGTTTTCCAAAACATCACCCATTTCCAAATTTTCCTCTTGCGAGCCACTTTCCATAGTTTTACTTTCTGACCTCAAACCACTTTTACCAAAAAACTTTCCACTCCAATTTTCACTCCAAATTAACATTTTTTCAAGATTAATTTCTAATTTTTGTTCAAGTTTTTGATTTAGTTTGCCACCATTTTGTTCACCAATGTCCAGCCATTTTTCCAGTCTTTCCCTTTCTAATCTACTGTTTTGAGTGTTTGAGTTTTGATAATTTTTTAGCCATTTTGTCTTTTCAAAAATTTTTTCTGATAATATACCAAGTTTGTATAATTTTTTGGAATTTTCAACTTTATTTTCACTGTTCTCTGCCCATGTAAATTCCTCACTTATCTTATTTATGTCAACATTATGGTTTAATTTTTCAATCCCATTTTCCAGTTTTGCTGATTTTTTCTCCAGTTGATGATCTGATGTTTGCTCGTTTGAGCTAGAAAAATTTGATTTCCTGTTTAAAATTTGGGTTTCAGTTTGATTTTCTATTTTACTTTCAATTTCATTCCAGTTTTGGTTTGATTTGATAATTTCATGAGTTTCTATTTCCACTTCTTGGCTTAATTTCAATACATTTGGGATCTGGATAATTTGGGAACTGACTCCAATTTTTCGCAAATATTCTTCAGTTTTGGGGCTGACTGCTACCACCGCTTCGTGTCCATCACAAACAATTTGACTGTAATTACGAATAAAAAGCCGATAACCGGGAAAATTAAAATAATCATAATCTTCCACCATCGTATGATAAGTGTGAACGCAGGGTATTTTTAGCTTCATTGCGATAATTACCGACTCCACCCCTCCTACCAAAGTGTCCTGGCTGTGTAAAATTTCTACCTGATTTTGCTGTAAAAACTTGACTGTTTGGCTTATGAAATCGTAAGGCATCCGCAAATCACTGGAAGCGTGAGATGGCGCCGAATATGATTTGAGCGGGAGAACATTCTCGGCATAAATAACACCAGGAACTTGGGGGGTAACCACAAAAATAGAATGTCCCAACTTGGTCAACGCTTTTTCCAGATTAGCAACGGCAACACTAACTCCGTTAAGATTTGGCGGATAACTATTGGTTAGGATACCGATTCTCATATTTTAGTTAGATTTTATTTTTAGATTATAATTGAAGGTTGAATTTACAAAACCTAAAAAATACAAGAAATAAAAAATAAAAAATGTCAAAAAACAAGAAATTATCTGTTTAGGTAGAAATTACTGGGAATGAAAATCTATCAAAAAAATAAGGTAAAAACACTTTTTAGTCTGTAAAAGTAAAAAAATTACTACTAAATTTAGTCTTTATAACAAAAACAAAGTTTAACCCAGTTTTTACTAGATTTTAAAACCGCCTTTAAAAAATCCAAATTATTTATTTTTTTAACCCAAAAAACTCTTATACATCCAAATAAATTTTTCTTGTTCGGCAATATAAGTTCCCATCAAGGCATTGGTACCTTCGTCACCTGCTTCTGCTGAAAAATTCAAAATTTCTCTTTCTTGAATTAGCAAAACTTTCATGCCTTCCAAAAGACTGTTGACGGCTTCAATTGGCTCGCTAACATTTTCTTTGGATTTGATTTGGCTGATTTTGGCATAACTTTCGTAACTATGAAGTGGTTGTCCTTCCAGCGCCAAGATTCTTTCGGCAATTTCATCAATTTTGATAAAAAGATTGTTGTATAATTCTTCAAATTTGATATGCAATTCAAAAAATTTTTGCCCCTTGATATTCCAGTGAAAACCATGAATATTTTGATAAAAAAAGGTGTAATCGGCTAATAATTGATTTAATTTATTGACTAATTTGTTGGCATCTATGTTTTTTATTCCTACAAGATTTGTTGACATAAAATTTGAAATGTAAAAATATAAAATATGAGAAATTTTTGATAAAATCAAGATAATTAACTCCGCATTATGCTGTAATTTTTTTTGGATTCAGTCAAGTCAAATTAATTTTTTTTAAGTATTTTTCCAAAGGTGATTTTTGGTTTTTGCCTATGTTTTTCTTGATTTTAAACTTTATTATCAGTGCTAGTTCGTCTTTTTTTGTCAAATTTTCGGAATTATAATTTCTTGACTTTCCATTTAGTCTTTACACTTTTAATAAAGACTAATTTAATCAATTTTTACTCTAATAAAAATACCAAAATAAATAATTAAAAATTATTGAAATTTTAACCAAAAAGTCTTAATCTGTTTATACCAAAAATTTAAGCCAATCTATCTTCCATTCAAAGAAAGTCAAAATATCAAAACTATTATGCCAAAAACGGAAAGCACAAAACTAGAAAACAACAGTCAAGAGTTATTAGAAAATTTGGAAAAAACAATGAATTTGAAGCAAGAAAAGATATTTCGGAAGACAGGAATTTTGGATAAAATCTGGCAAAAAATAGCTCAAATTAAATTGATTAAAAACTTTCTGGGCAATGCTTTTCTCAAAGATACTGGTGGAATTTTTTTGATCAGCATTACTGTTTCACTTTTGAATTATCTAATTATTATCCAAGCTAATAGAGTTTTGGTCGCCGATTACGAGCTTTGGAATACTTTGGCAAGTTTAACGGTGGTTTTGGCTGCTCCTTTGGCGGGCTTTAGTATGGAAATTATGAAAAAAACGGCTATCTTGAAAAAAGAAAGTTTTGATTCTGCCTTTACTTATTATCATTTTCTTCGCCGAAAAGTTTTTCACATTATCATAATTTTGATTTTGTTAAGTCCACTTTTGACTTTACCTTTACAGATTTATTTGCTTCATCCAACCCAATTTGGTAACCCCGCAATTTGGCTTTCTTATTTTGGAATGGAGACTTTGGTGGTTTTTTTGGTAATTTTACAGGCAATTTTAGCTTTTTTGTTCACTATCAACCAGTATTTTTTTCTTGGAATTATGGATTTGGGCAAATACGCTTTTACGGCGATTGGGCAAATTTTGGGTCGCTTTCTAATTGTAATTTTATTTTTGCCAAGTTGGGGGATCTTGGCTTTACCACTGGCTATAGTGTTGAGCAATGGTTTTATTTTTTTTGTCGTTGAAATCTGGCTCTGGCTGGAAAATCAGCAGTTTAGAGCAGTCAAAGGTTTAAGTTTTTCTTTCAAGGAGGAATCATGGTTAATGGCAAAATCATCAGTTATCGGTTTTTTTCTCACAGCTTATTTTGATTTATCAACGGTTCTTAGTCGTAATTTTTTTACAGAAAAGAGCGTGGAAGCCAACCTTTACGCTACAATCAATATTTTTGGTAAAATCACTTACTTTGGCACAAGTGCGATGCTTGGCGGGCTGATTGTTCATGCCATCTCCGACATTGGGCAAAAAACCTACAAAAAATCCCTACTTTTGATCACTGTGGTCAGCACTGTAACTGCCATTGGACTCTATCTCTTGTCACCTTTCATTTTAACAAATGTTCTAAAAAGACCAGAATTTGTCGCTTATAATTATTTGATATTTTTGGTGGTTGGTTACGTGGCTTTTTACACAATAATTTATGCCTCCGTCAATTACTCCGTGGCTCGCAGCCAGTATAAATTGGCTAATTTTGTCATTATTTTGGCGATTTTGCTTTATGTGAGTTTGATCTATTTGAACAGTTTAGTTTATCAAAATAATAGTTATCTGAACTCTTTTTGGCAAGTCTTTGCTTTGGGTGGCTCACAAAACAGTGTGTTAAGAGTTTTATTGACTAACTTGTTTGTGGCTATTTTTGGGGCAATTTTGTATATTTTTATCATTATTTTTGGACAAAAATTTAACAATTTAAAACCACTCCAAAACACCACCTTGAAAGAGACAACTGTGGAATAAAAAGGTAAAAGCTTTGGAATTGGAGCTTGAAATAGAGGTCTAACAAAATTGTACTTTTCAGACTGTTTATAGCCAATTTATACTCACACTAAAAATATAATTGAGGGTTTTAGTCCGATTTCTAAAGTAAAAAATAGATTTAATGTTTAGTTTTAATGGGGGTTGGTTATAACATTTACAAAAACAACTAAATTTTCAGTAAAAAATTAAACTACAATACCAGATTTACCTATTTAGCAATAAATCAAAATTTGCAAAAATTTACAAACCAAAAGGTAATTTCAAAGATTTGGGTTAATTAGACCTCTTGCATTAAATAAATTCCCAAGCTGAAAAAGTGGAAAAATTCAGAAATTTAAACAATTTTTGATCAAATTTGGGTTTAAAAATAAATTTTCAGACATTTTCTAGCAGTCAAAATATAAATTATAAATTTTCTTCATCTTTGGCACCCATTTCTGTCAAAATACGATAACCCCAAACAATTTCCACAGCTTTTTCTTGACTAATTTTGCCAAATTCAGCTTCTTTGGTTTTCCCATCTTTGATGCCAGTCATCCGATGGTCGATTAAGTTGATTAGTTTGCGGATAATAAGGACATATGAGCGGTGAGTGATGAGCATTTTGGTTGGCACAGCACTACGATTCAGCTGGTCTAGTTGTTTTTGGTATTGACTTTTTAGCACTTCCAATTGGTCTATTTTGATAGTTTGATAGACTTGTGAAAGACTGCTTGTTTGACTTTGCCCGACGGTGTCTTTGATAATTTCTAACCGAAGTGAACGGTAATCAAGGATATTTTGGGCAATATCCGACACCTCACGAACTGCAATTTGATTTAGTTCTGCTGTCAGGTCAATGTTTTTGGAAAGCTGATATAACACCGGAAATTCCACCCCCTCACTAGAAGCCGTTTCAAAACTGTTTTTAATTCCGCCAATAATCGCCACATCTTGCTTGAGCAGTCTAAAAGTTTGAGGCGTTTCCAGCTCCAAGCCAGTCAAAGGACTTATCCCCATTTCAAAATATTTCTTATCATTACCACTCCCGTCACAAACAATTTTACTATTTTTGGCAGGTGGTTTGCTGTCATTGGTTTTGCAGAGGCTGTCAGCTTTTTTAGGATCACTTCCCAAAAAATACTCTTCCTTGTTAGAAAGTCCGTCGCTATCTGGGTCAGCCATTTCCCCACTAATAAGCTTATTCACTTTTTCATCTGGGCTAAAACTTCTCACCACCCAACTGTCAGGATAAATTGGTAAATCAGCCAGGTTTATGGTTTGATATAGGCTTTGCTCGTCGTTAATTTGGTTCAAACGGTCGTCCAAATTTTTTAAGGCTTGTTTAGTTCTTAGATCTCTTTCATTTTCCACAAAGGCGGTAATCGGCCCTTTTTTGGGGACATTTTGGAGATAATTGCGAAATACGGGGTTGGTGATCCACTGAATAGTTCCCATAATTAAACTAATTAAAACCAGAGCTGAACTACCAGCTGCCAGCCATTTTTGCCATTCTTGAAGTTTGAGTTGCATATTTTTTTGGTTAATTTAGGATTTATAATTTTTAAATTTAGATTGAAATTTAGTTATTTAGAAATTAGTAGAATTTTTTGGTTAAATCCACCATTTTTATTTCTTTTTTGGGTTTGTGCCGTATAAATATCTTCTTTTGTGATGTTTTTCAGGCTAATTAAAGTATCTAACACTTCATAAATATCAGCAATTTCTAAAGTTAAATCTTCTGTTTTTTCTGCATTTAAGGCTTCTAAAGATTCTTCCACAAGTTTTCTCCTTAGGTATTTTTCAAAATCTTCGTCATTCAAAATTGAAGTCTCAGGTAAAATTCCATGTTTTTGGTGTATAATTGTAGGAATATTATCTCGCACAAGTTTTGGCAAACTTTCAAAATCAAAGTCAGTGTGATTATATTCATCATTTGTAATATTTTGTGAGTTTTTGGAAATGGACATAAAATTCCTAATTAAAACTTATTTCAGATTTTTCATTGAAGTTGGGATATCAAACTCTTTGTATTCCTTGGTTGGATAGAGCTGTAATCTTGATAGTTCTACATTTATTTCAAGCAGACCAACTTTGTTATCAAGTAATTTGGATACACTAAATTTACCTTGCTCACCTTCCGTTGTTTGATCCCACATTTCTTCCAGCCAATCTATGGTTTCTTTGTATTCTTCGTGTTTTTTATCTTGAGCAATTTCCAACATATAATTCCAATCGCTAGAGTCTTCAAACGGAGCAAACCTCTTTGCCTCAACACAAACAGGAAAAACTTTGTGCTGATCTTTATCTGTAAATTCATAAAAAGCTATTTCTTTGATCAAATGATATTGAGTTGTACCAAAATCATATTCATACATCAATTCACTTTGATTTTCAAAAACATCTTCCACAGTCTTGGTCTTACCGTATCCGTCAAACCTAAATAAATGATAATTCCACCAATTAAAAGAATTTTGAATGACCAAGTGTAATTTGTTTAAAGTTACATCGCCGGGTATCAAAATAGTTCTATAAATAGTTGGTTTTGTGTCAATTAAAGCGATTTTTAGCTCATAAATATCAGGTTTTCTAGCCTTTATCAAAGTCCAATTGCGACTAGACCAACCTAAATAATCTAATGGTTCATCTAAAGTAATGAATTCTGGGTTTTTTGGTGGGTTTTTTGAGATGGGCATAAAAGTTATTGTTAAATAATAAATTGTTAATTTAAGTTAAAAAGTTCTTTGATTTTATTAAGGTTTATTATAATTTCTCCAATATTATCAATCTTAAATAAATCTTGAAGTATCTTTTTTGTTGCTTCATCTAATTTTTCAGCATCTTTATAAATAGAATAGCTTTTTGGAATATCATTTTTGATTAGATAATAAAGAATAACATCTTCTAAAAACTTAAAATAGACACCAACCACACTAAAATATTTACTTCGCTTGGCTTTTCTTTCAACCACCAAACTTTTGGCTATTATCCAATTTTTAAGTAAATTTAAGTCTCTGGTATATTTTGTAGGTCTCAATTCTGTAGAAAACTGCACCGCACTATTTTTATCAAAAATCATTTTAACCTCTTCATTTTCAGCAAAAAATACTTTTGGAGTTCTGCTTCGAGACTGGATGCAAAGATCTAAAACGAAATCATCAACTATAATATAATTTTGGTATATTTCTGGATGGTTTTGAGCAAAATTATGGGCTACAAAAGGTTCTTTATTTTCTGTTTGAAATAAAAATTTTACTACTTTAGAGAGTAACTCCTTTTCTTTTCCATTTTCGCAATCCACCCAAATATCTACATCAGAAAACTCATCTTGCTCATTTCTAGCAAAAGATCCTTCGTACCAACAACACCCTGTTTCAGGTAATTGCTGTAAAAAATCTATTAAATTGTTTAGTTTTTCTTGATTGTTTTTTGAGATGGGCATAGGAATAATTTTTAAATTTTCAATGAATTAGGAACAATAGACTTTATTTCCACAAATTGGGCAAACGACATTTTATCAAACGTTTTCTGGAATTTTTATTCGTTTGTTTTTTTGGCTTCATTTCTAGCTTCACTTTCATCTTCAATCATTACAAAATTGGTGACGTTTTCAGGATTTTTTAGTTCTTCTGGGCTTATTTTTTCACCGTAAGGCTCGTAGGGATTTGCGTTGTCTGATGGGTGAGAACTTTTGGGAACTTTGGGTGGAATTGGTCTATTTCTTGGAATTTGAGTTGGAACTTCATATTTTTCGTGTGGCAAAATTACTCCACTAATGTTGGGACGAATAGGTGGTTGTCTGTAAATATTTTCGGTTTCTTGTTGAAATTGCTCGTCAAAAGTGTAATTATTATTTGGGTTTAGTTGACTTGAATTTTGACCACTGTTTGGGATGTTTTGATTTTGGCTAAAATTAGACTTTGAATTGGAATTTTGATAATTTTGGCTGTTGATATTGTTGGGGTTTTGATAGGGATTTTGGTAGTTTTTGGAATTATTTTTTGTTGGATAATTTTCTGAGCCGTCTTTATCGTATTCCAAACCATTTTCCAAACTATTTCCAAATTCATTTTCTTGATCATAATTTGAATTTTCTGTACTTTCTTGGTAATTTGAAGAAACACCGCGAAGGTTTTCGGGTCTGCTAACTTTGGGGAATTTTCGGTAACTATTTTCACTTTTTTGCAGTTTTTTATTATTTTGTTCCACACTTCCTTTGGGTAAGAATAACATTACCAAACTTAAAATCAAAAGACCAAAACCGCTCCAAACTGCGAGGCTTACAAGATCAAACAAAAACCACAGCCACTGAATTAACGAAATATTGACAATTTCAGGCACTTTTTGTCCAAAAATAAACTCGCCAAACCAAGAATTAACAAATGCAATCCCACCCAAAATCAACACAAACAAAGCCGACAAACTCAAAACTGAAATGGCGATATGCCACAAATTAGTTCGTAGATCGTGTAAAGGTTTTCGGCCAACAGTTCCAGCCAGGATAGTCATAATCAATAAAACTAGAGACATCACGATAATTACAGTGGGAGCGATGGTGCGTATTTTGGTCAGATAGCTTCTCATAAAGCCAAAAAACCCAGCAAAACTAGAACTGAAGGAATTAGCAATGGAAGTTTTAAATTGATCTGTCTTGTCAGTAATCATTGAATTTAAGCTATTTTCCAAGTTGTTATCTTGAAGGAATTTAGTCAAAGATTGTTGTCCATTTTTGACTTCTTTTGGCAAACAAAAATTGTTTTGAAGGTTGATATTTTGACCGCTGCTGATAACGTTTTTAACTTTTTCTAAAGATTCTGCAGTACATTCTGGAATCTCACTTTTTTTACTTTCAATAATTTCTTTGGTTGATTTTGCTTCATTTTCTATTTTTGAGGCTGGTAAATAAAATGCCCAATTTGGGTTTTTTTCCGCTAAATAGCCAGTTGTTGAGTCAATATTTTGTTCAAAAAAGTCTTGTAAAAAAACGGGATTTGCCAGATCTTTGCCGTATAAATTCCAAAAATTTTTCTGATTTTGATCGGTTGTAGTTTTTTCTTGCGTATTGAATTTGGCAATTTCTGAGCCAAGTTTGTTATAAAAATTGGTGTTTTGTAAAGTTTTTTTGTGAATATCTGGGTTGACCAAGCTCGTGCTAAGGCTAAAAAGCAAGACAACAAGTGGCAAAAAATAAATCAAAAAACCTTGTAAAATTCGGTAAAGTATAGACATATTTTGGGATTTTAGTTTTGGAGAAATTTTTGAAGAAGGTGTTATAAAAAAGCTACTTTAAGTGTGTTTTGGTGTGTAAAATTTTTAAATTCTGATATCAAATACACTAGAGATAAATTTTGTGAGATTGTCAAAAAACACTTTTCTTAACTTTTCTCAAAAATAAATTTCTGCACTAATTACCGTTCCTATTCCCGTTTTAAGTCGTCAAAAAGTTTAACTTTTCAAATCATTTAGTTGGGAAAAATTTCTCTTTTTAAGTATAACCTGCGAATTGATTGGCACCAAAATTCCCCTCTTGTCTATTTCTGTAAGAAATGGGTTGACCGAAGGGATGTATATTTTCTCCCAAGAAAATGTGTTGCGGGAACGAAGAGACCAAGCGTAGCGTAGCGAAACAGAGCGTAGTGATGAGGAGTGGACACGATAGCAGTCGGGGTGTTTTCTGGTGCTAAATTTTGCCAAAAGTTCTGTAATTTGCAGTGGTTGTGTAATTTCTGGTGAAGTTTTGTGTTTGTAAAAAGCTATTTGTGGAATTATTTATGAAAAAAGAGAAATGGTAAGGATTGATAAAAAATACTAAAAAGACAGTCAAAAAGAAACTTTTAGAGATTTTGGGTTAGCAAAAAAAATTAATATACCCAAAACCACATCAATTTTGACAGATAGCCAACAGAACTCCCCCATCGCTACGCTTCTGTTTCACTAGACTACGTTTGGTCTGGTCGTTCCTCCCACATTCGCTATCGCTCATTCGCCACAGATCCCGCAATCCATTTTCTTGCGAAAATAGACGCCATCTACGAGACACCCCCAAGGTGGGAATTGGTTAATTTCTAGCTACCAGCTTTAATTTGTTTTGGAGCTTGTAGGGAAAATTTGTCTAAACTAAAAAAGTGTTTTATACTCTCACCAAGAAAGTTTTTTGAAAAAAAATATGTCAAACTCTGGTGGCTTTTTCTCTTTGTTTTGTTTGGAATTAAGCTGTAACTGGTCTTCTTTATAATTAAAAAGTAAAGTTAAAATCATCAAAAAAAATTATTTTCAAATTTCTTACAAACTTCTGTAAAATAAAATACTTGCCCAAAAACAAAAAATAGTTTATCGTTCACTCTTGTCAAAAATTTAGCCAAAATCTGTATGACCGAAAAATTCCACACCTGTGAAAATACTAACCAAGAGCTAGTTAAAATAGCTATTCCGTCACCAAAAAATCCAAATCTCCATTGTTTAGCTAATTTTCAAGTAAAAAAAGTTAAATTATTCAGTAGTTTTTTTTCTTTTGTGATGATTTTTACAGCTTTGACCTCAATTTTAGCCTCTGGAATTGTTCAGATAAATGCCGAAGAAGTTGTGTCAGGCTTGACAATGTTTAATCCTGTGTCTGGTAGTTCCAATAATTCTCAAAGTGAAGCCATACCAGATTTGACAGCTACTTCCAGCAATTCCCAAACCTCTAGCCAAAGTATTTCACAAAATAATAACCAGTCATCAACACAAACCAGCTCTCAACAAGCTCAAAGTAGCGATCAAAATAATGCCCAAGTCTGTGTCAATGTTCAAACTGTCGGACAAAATTTAAACAACCAATCAGACATTAAAACTTTTGGCACCAACTGTCTCCCTGATGGCTACGAAAAAATTACGATTTCAATGGCAACCGCAACTATTCTTAGATTGAGTAAATGTCAACCAATGAGAGGTAGTCCTTCTATTTATTTGTGTGAAGAGATTGATTGGCAGGCTGTCAATAATAATTTGAGTTGTCCTAAAGGAAGCTATGGCAGGGAAAATAGAGGCTGTTTGATTGACCCCTCGCTTTGGGGAGACACTTTGTCTAGTATGATTAGACTTACTCAAAATACAACTCAACAAACTCAAAAAGATGAACAAAAAAATAATCCAGCCAATAGTCAACCCACAGTTTCCTTGTTAGAAAGAATCAATGTAGATTGCAAGCCTGAAGCTGATAAAAATGGCAAAATGGTAGAGCTCACTGAACAAATGTGTAATGATCGACGAACTGGCTATACTGGGCCGTTTCTTTTTCAAAGAGGTGGATCTCGCGGTACTAGAAATTGTTACTATGTTGGCTCGGTTTTGAATAAAAGTTATGGCTGTGATACTCGTGGCTATCTCAAAATGTCCTGTGATTTGATTGGTCGGTACGCAAATATTGATCCCAAACATGACCCGGGTGCTCCTGATTGTACTGGTTATAGTTTTGTCGCACAAACCCAAGAAGCTGATATAATTAATCGTGGAATTTCTTCAGTGGAAAAAACCAAAGTTGATGGCGTAGATGGTCTCATTGCTACTGGTCTAATGCCAAATCCTAGAAACTTTACTGAATGTTTTGAGCCAACTGTGGATAAAAACGGTTTTGAAACTAGCAACGCTTACTGCACTACAGGTGCCTCCCTGAGATCTATAAAATCATACGACATATCTTGGATAAATATTGGCAGTCTTAACGCTTTCGCAGCAGCACCCGCAACTTCAATAACAAAAATACCCAAGACTGGAATAGCTGCAAAAACTAGTACAACTAAAACAGCAGCTACCGCAGCAATCGCCTCTACCTCTGGAACTTTTAATATAGAAGGGTTGAATTTATTAGGAATTGACTGTTTATTTGTAAGTGCTAGTGGGGAAACAGAAGGCTGTCTAGTTGATCGACTCGTGAATTTTTTGAAAGGTTTGGCAATACCACTTGCGATGCTGGTTTTGATTTGGGCTGGTTATCAATACTTTATCGGTGGAGTGGACGGCAAAAGTAACGGACGTAAAGCTATTGAAACTACAATTATTGGCTTAATTATAATTACTGGAGCAGATTTTATCATAGGAATAATTACTGACGTGGTGCCACAAGCTAAAGGCGGTGAATTTAGAACACAACCGATTATAGATATGCTTCTTGCGATTAAGAATTTTGCGGTTGCTTTGTCAACAATGGTGGCTATTTTGGTAATTATTTGGGGAGGTTACAAATACTTTTTCAGCGGTTTGGATTGGCAAAAAGAGGGTGGGCTCAAAGCGATTAAAAATGCGGTTCTTGGACTTGCGGTTATTCTCATCGCCAATAGCATCGCCGAAACTACCGCATCCTTTACCGTAGCTATCACTTCCAACCCAGATAACGGTTTTATAACAGCTTTTAATCAAATTTTCGAGCCAATTTTGACAGATATTACAAGCATTTTACTTTTGTCAGCTTCTTTGGTGGCAGTTCTGGTTATCGTCTGGGGAGGTTACAAATATTTTTTCAGCGGTTTGGATATGGTCAAAAAAGACGGTTTGGAAAACATCAGAAACGGTGTTATTGGTTTAGTTACGGTGATTTTGGCACAGTCTATCGTTGGTTTGATTAAATCTACAGTTTTGCCCGAGCCAGCAGCTTCTGGTAGCATTCTCAACATCAACACAACTTCAATCAGTGGTTTTATCGTTAGTATTACCAATGGGGTTTTGGTGCCTATTTCCACAGCCTTCGCGGTTTTCTTTATGATTATGGGCGGTTTTTATTGGATAACTTCCGACGGCGATCAAAAGCGTGTGGACAAGGCTAGAAAATCTATCCTCAACGCAATTATCGGGCTTGTAATCGTCATTTTGGCAGTCAGTATTATCCAAATTGTCAGATTCTTGGCAGGTGGTTTGAATATCAATCCGTAATTTTTTACAGACTTTTTTAAATCAATCCCCAGAAAACTATATTTAAATCTCAAATTTCATAAAATTTCAAAGAAAAATTATTAAATTAAGCTTTTCAGTTATTTTTTTCAGTTAAAACAAACCACTGTTGAATTTCAAATTTCCTTACTCTCTACCATTTTTTGCTAATTTTTGGACTTCCGGTTAAATAACCACTTTTATTTTAATCAACTTTTGACAAGAATTTCACTTTAGAAAATTTCACTTTTTTAATTCAAAATACTCTTTCTTAACTTTACAATGCGTTTTAAAATTTACTTGACAATACTATTTTTTTCTGTTAAACTTAGTTTTTAAGTCATCCGTACTTAAAATATTTTTTCACAAAATTATACTTCTATGTTTTTATCAAATTTCTCCAAAGCTTTAACTGTTTTGACAGTTTCAGTAGGTGTTTTAGGCTCACTTTCTCCTATCACCCAAGCCCAAAATACTGTACAAAGTTCAGCCAGTTTTTCGCTACAAAACCCGACTTTGCCCAATCTTCCAAGCTCTGATCCCAAAGTTAAATTAGTTACGGTGACTTGCGACGATCAACTCTGTGGTGCCAACCCAGACTGGAAAAAAGCAAAAATCTCTAAAACTAATGCTGATGGCAAAGCTGCATATCTTGACTACACTTGCTCCAAAAATGGATCTTTTGCTGGCCAAACTGTTTTGGGTATTGATGATTACAGTGATGGAATTAGCTTGAAAAATTTCAAAACTTACACTGATCCTACCTTGCTTTCTAAAGTCAAAAATGAGTATTCTAACCTTAGAATGACTTGTCAATACACTAATGAAATGGCTGGTAATAATCCTGTATATGGTTGCCGCTCCAATTTATCAATCCTTTCCTTACCAACCTATAGTGAATATACAGCACCTAGACCTACAGTGTGTGTAGATCCTGGTATCAAGCCAACTCCAACCAATAACCCAGTCTACGCTTACCAATTCCGTTATAATATCAAGTTTTCTGAAAGTGAAAAAGCAGCTAAATCCAACCTTTATCGCTCAATGACAGGTTTGGACGAAGTTTATGATGGTGTGTCAATGACCTACACTTACTACACATATCTTCAAAACGGAAAATTCCCATGGGAAAATCTTAACAAAAATAATGCTAATCGTGGGTGGTTAGTTTATGGCAATCGTAACAACATTCCGCCAGTAAGTAGTAGCTCATCTAGTTCAGCTATTTGTATGCTTCCAGAAGGTTGTGTCATCTCTAACTCTATTGTTATCGGTAAATCTATCACAGATCCTAAAAAAGACAGGTTAGCAACTTTGACACATACACCAAACACCAAGACACTTAGTTGGAAGTTAGATTTAAACTCCACTAATAGTTGTGATAAAGTAAATAAAAGTTCAGTTATTTTGGAGGGGACAAAGTTGGTAATTTTGGCAGAAAAACCAGTCATTTCAGGAGGTGTGGCGTGTACAACTCAAGTAAGTCAATACCCATATTCAAGCTCTCAAGTTAGCACAATTAACACAACTACAATCACAAATGCTATTAGAACGAAAAACTTCGAAGTTCGTATTAAAGACAACATTCCGCCAGTAAGTAGTAGCTCATCTAGTTCAGCTATTTGTATGCTTCCAGAAGGTTGTGTCATCTCTAACTCTATTGTTATCGGTAAATCTATCACAGATCCTAATAAAGAAAGGTTAGCAACTTTGACACATACACCAAACACCAAGACACTTAGTTGGAAGTTAGATTTAAATTCAACTAGTGGTTGTGATAAAGTAGATAAAAGCTATTTCCGGTTAGAAGGAAAAAGATTAGTAATACATCTTATTGGAGGGAAAGCAGGCGTAGATATTTGTACATCCATCGCAAGTCAATACACTCACTCAAATTCTACTAAAATTGACGCCGCCGAAGCAATTGAAGTCACGAATGCGATTAGAAACAAAAATTTTGAAGTTCGTATTGGATAGTTATAAATAAGTAAGAATTATTAGACCCAGAGTTACCAGCAACGGTTTCTTTGGGTTTTTTCTTCATAAAAATTTTACAATAAAAAATAAAGCTGATTTTTAAATTAAAACTGGAATTTAGTTGAAATTTTTGAAAATATTTAAAAAAATATAACTCAAGACGCAATTACTTATGACCATGAAAAACATTGGAAATTGGCTAAACAATAATTGTTTAAGGTTTTAATCAAAATAACAACTTTTTTAAATTTGAGAAGGGGCTTCGATTTTTTTAATACATATGGTTTAATTAATTAGACCTATTTCCTAATTTAGTTTGATTTTTACTGGATTTTCAAAAATAAAGTAATGAGTAGTTTTTTAAATTTGGAAAAATGTGTGTTTTCAAAAAGTTTTGCCAAAGATGAAGCCAGAAGTAGGCTCTGTAAAAGTCAGTTTTCTCAACAAATTTGCCATTGCAGAAAAACCAACAAAAAATAGCCAAAATTAAAGATTTTGAATTAGGAAAGATGTCTATTCTAGAAATTTAGTATTTTTGTTGATTTATCTGGATTTTTTCTAATGACTTTCTTTCAAGATGTCTTTGACTTTGGACTCCATAGATTAATTTTACTTTTTACTTTTTTTAAAAAATTTACGGAAAGTTTTATTTGAAGTTATGGGTTTGACAAAAGTAGAAAAAAAACTTAAAATGAAGATAATACACACTTTTTTTAAATTATCCTTTACTAAACATAAAAAAATCGTCTTGGCTTTTAGGGTATTTTAAATGACTTTATCAAAAAAATCTCAAACATATCCACAAAATTTCTATTTTCTAGTCTTTCTTGCCTATTTTTCTATTTCCAAAAATTGCTCAAACTATGCAAAAAAGATTTTTACCAAACAATCAAAAAAAAACAATTTTGCGTTCTGTTTGGCAATTAAGATATAGATTTTATGCCATTTTAGTTATTTTTATTCTTTTGCCAATTCTTTACGCCAGCAACGCAAACATTCCACAAAATATAGATGTTCTGGGCTACACCGTGGAGCAATCTACTTTTTTGGCTGATAAAATCAAGAAAATTCCACTAAAAGTACCAACTGAAATTGATACCGATACACCAAAATTTGCAAACCTGCAAAACCAATTACAAAACCCACCATCTGGTGAGCAATATATTGATCTAACCGGGGAAAAAATAACTGAAGAGTTGAGGGAAAAAACAAATTTTAACCTTGGGAATTTAACCGCTGATATGCTGCTCGATCTTGGTTTTGACGAAAAAAATCTAAAAACTGAAAAAGTTCCGGTGACAGAAATTAAAAAAGAAATAAAACTGGAAGATCTTATCAAAAAGCCTGAAAATCCCCAAAGAACTAATTTTTTACGCTATCCTCGTTTTAACGTCAACGCACCGATTATTTATTCCACTTTTGAAGATCTTTATCTACTCAAACCAGATTGTGATCCCCAAAAAGATGAACTTCGTTGTTTGGACTTTCAAAAACCTAGAAATTCCTCGGAAACTACTAGCCCAATGCAGATGAAACTTCGTGACGGCCCTGTTCATTTGGCGATTTCTCCACCGCCAGGCGAGGTTGGCAATTCCTATATTGTTGGACACAGTAGTAATTATAGTTGGATTAAAAGCAACTACAACAAGGTTTTTGCCCCGCTAGAAAAAGCTTCCAAAATTGGCGACGAGTTTATAATTTATGATAAGTTTGGTCGAGAATTAAAATTTAGAGTTTTTGACACACTTTTAATTTTGGAGGGAGATACTGACGAAGCTTACAAAAATTTTGGTCAAGATAGACGAGTTGTGACACTTCAAACTTCGGTTTTGACAACCAATTTAAAAGGCGAGATTCTACCAACACATCGCTGGCTAACTCGTGGCGAACTCGTGGTTGAATAAAGGTTTTCAAAAATACCACACTAATTTCACATATTTAACCAACCTGAAATCTATAAAAAATTAAAACCTTGAAAAACCTTATAAAAGTATTTGAAGCATGGTACTAAAATTCTCCTCTAAACAGGTCGCCCGTGGGGTGGGTGTGGGTTGTGATGCTAACTTCTGCCAAAGTCAAAACTACCAAAATCTCATTGCCAAATTTGAAAAACTAGAAAGTCAAGACAAAGGTTTAAAAATCATTTTATCAACAAAAAAACCAAGTGAAAACACACCACAAAAGCCTAGAAAAATCGTTTGTATTACAGGTACTTTTGATATTTCCCGTAGCGAAATTGTCCAGATTTTGGAGTCCAAAAATTATAAAGTCAGTAGCACATTAACCAAGGAAACCGAGATTTTACTTGTTGGCGACAAACCCGGCTCTAAAGTAGCCAAG